>JBOGYN010000160.1:0-8572 GCA_050696855.1 Solirubrobacteraceae bacterium
ATAAGCGATGGCCGGCGAGAGACGCGGGTCCCGCGCGAAGCTGGTACGTGTTTGTTCTCGGCTGGATGGTTGTCGCGACGCGAGAGCGGGTCGCGCGCTGTGTCCCACGACTGCAGCAGATAGGGTCGCGCTGGATGGCGTCCTCTGAGCCGGATCGGATCACCGCGTTTACCTCCTCTTCGGTACCCGAGGGCTATGAGCGTCATCTGGCGCCGGTGCTGTTCGCGCCATGGGCGGAGGTGCTGATCGACATCGTCGGGGTGCAGGCCGGCGCCGAGGTCCTCGACGTCGCCAGCGGCACGGGCGTGGTAGCGCGTCTGGCGGCCGCCCGCGCGGGTAGCTCAGGGCGCGTCGTCGCGAGCGATGTCAGTGCCGCGATGCTGGCGCACGCGGCGGGCGTTTCCGCGCCCGCGGGCAGCGCCCCGATCGAGTACCTGGAGGCGTCGGTCACCGACCTACCACTCGATGACGGCAGCTTCGACGTCGTGGTCTGCCAGCAGGGCATGCCGTTCTTCGTAGACCGCCCCCGCGCTGCCCGGGAGATGCTCCGGGTGCTGCGCCCTGGCGGCATGATCGGCTTGTCGGTGTGGCTCGTGGGGCGGAAACTCGAGCCGTTTGACGAGTACATCGAGGCTCTCGTGCAGGCGGCCGTCGAGGCGCCCTTTCCCGGTGCGTTCGACAGCGAGACGTTCAAAATGACCGCGGAGGAGGTCGAGGCCGTGCTCAAAGCGGGTGGCGGCGCGTCGCTCGAGGTCGGCGTGGTCGAGCGCGAGGTCGTCTGGCCGGACGCCGAATCCGCCGCCCTCGGCATTCTCGGCACGCCGTTCGCGCCGCTCCTGGATCAGCTACCACGGGACCGCCGCGACGCGCTCGAAGCCGACCTCGTGCGCCGCTTCGCGCCATCCACGTCGGGTGAGCCGGTGCGGCGCACGACAGTCGCAGTGATAGCGCGGGCCACGACTCGTTAGCAAGACGGCTACCGACGCGCCCTTCCCGCGCGATGCAGGTCAGTGGGCATCACGGGCCGAGATGCTCGTCGCGGCACCAGAGCAGGGCTCGCGCGCGAACCGATCAGGGTTCGGAGAGCAACCGTTGCGCGCTGCCGGAATACGCCTACAGCGGCAGCGAGGACTTCGTGGCCGCTCCGCTGTTCGACCGGCAGCGTTGGACCAGGTGGCTGGGCCCGTTTCTGGCGAATGCCAGGCCAGGTTGTGACCCGTCTGGCCCCCACTCGTCCACAACGCCTGGCGATGGGCGGTCGTCGCTCCGGCGGGCGGCGTAGTGCTCCGCGTCGGGAGCCAATGGTGCCGCGAGCCTAAACCGGGACGCCTCGCTTCACCCGTGGCAGACGCTCACGCGAGGTACGCTGGTTGCGTGATGGCCTGGGCTCCCATCCGCTACGCCCACAACGGCGACGTTTCGATCGCCTACACGGTCGGGGGGGCCGGTTCGGTGGACGTGCTCTTCATAAACGGTTTCGTGAGCCATCTTGAAATCGGCTTGGATTTGCCGTTGGCGCAGGGGTTCTGGGAGCGGATTGGATCGTTCGCGCGCGTGATTGCATTCGACAAGCGGGGGATGGGGCTTTCCGACCGCCACTCGGGCGCGTATACGCTCGAGAGCGTCGTCGATGACGCGCTCACCGTGCTCGACCTATGTGGCGTGGAGCGGGCGGTCGTGTTCGGGGTATCCGAGGGCGGGTCAGCGGCCACGATGTTGGCGGCCACGCACCCGGATCGCGTGAGCGCGATGGTGCAGTACGGGACCTACGCGCGCATCTCGCGTGCGGAGGGTTACCAGGAGGGGATCCCCGTGGAGGTCACACGCCGCTTCTGGGATCGGATGATTGAGGGCTGGGGCGACCCGTTCAGCATCGACTACTGGGCGCCGAGCGTGGCGCACGATCCCGAGGTGCGCGAATGGTGGGCGCGAATGCTGCGGTCCGGGGCGAGTCCGGGAGCCATGCGGACGATCGGGCTTATGTACGAGGAGCTGGATGTGCGGCCGTTGCTTTCCGCTGTGACGGTGCCGACGCTCGTGCTGTATCGCGCCGAGGATCGGGTCGTGCCGCCGGCGCTCTCGCGCTCCGTCGCGCGCGGGATCCCCGGCGCGCGCGAAGTTGAGCTTGAGGGCGCCGACCATCTCTTCGTCGCTGGGGATCAGGGCGCGATGATCGACGCCGTGGAGGAATTCGTAACCGGACGGCGCCCGGCCGTGGTTCGCGACCGCGTCCTGGCGACCGTCCTCTTCACGGACATCGTCCGATCCACCGAGCTCGCGTCTGCGCTGGGCGACCGTCGTTGGCGCGAGCTGCTCGGCCGGTACGAGCGGCTTGTCGAGCGCGAGCTGGCGCGCTACCGCGGTCGGCTCGTGAAGCGTCTGGGCGACGGCGTGCTGGCAACCTTTGACGGCCCCGCCAGGGGGGTGCGGTCAGCGCTGGCAATCCGCGCAAGCGCGGGGGCAGTTGGGCTCGAGGTGCGCGCCGGTGTGCATACCGGCGAGTGCGAGGTCATGGCCGACGACATCGCAGGCATCGCCGTGCATCTCACCGCGCGTGTGGTGGCGACCGCACGACCAGGCGAGGTGATTACCTCACGCACGGTCAAGGACCTGGTCGTCGGTTCCGGTCTCGAGTTCGAGGACCGTGGGACGCTGGTGCTCAAGGGGGTACCGGGCGAATGGAAGCTCTACGCGATCATCGGCGATACCGAACGGTCATCGATGCCGACGTCCGCGCCCGCAGGCGCCGGCGATGACCCGGCGTTCGCTGGGGCTCGCGCCAGGATGGGGCCCCTCTTGGGCCGGGCCGGCAGGTCATCGTGGAGCGAGCTCGGCGAATTGAGCAACAGAGAACTTGGCGTCCTCGCGCTCGTTGCGGAAGGCCTCAGCAACGAGCAGATCGCCAGCCGGCTGTATCTGAGCATCCGCACGGTTGAGCGCCACCTCTCCAACATCTATGCGAAGCTGCGCGTCTCGGGGAAGGCGGCGCGCGCCGCCGCGGCAGCCCGATTTTCGGCGTCGCGCTAACTCGCGGAGTCCATCCGGCTAGCAGCGCGCGGCACCCACGGTTCTCGTCCGTCGATAACCCGCGCGGTCCCAGAAGACACTCCGCGCCTGGGAGGGCGTCACTACGTGCACGCCGCCAAGGATTTGGGTGGTGGCGCCGATGTCGCGCACGCTGGCCGAGAGGAGGATTCCTCGAAACGCATCACGACTGGAGCAAGCTCTCGATGAACGCCCACCTCACCTACATACTCGCCCAGCAGCGCAGCGTCGAGCTGCGGCGCTCCGCGGAGCGAGCAAGACTCGAACGGGACGCGGGTATCAGGCGGAATTCGTTCCGCAGAGTCCCGCCGGGCGCCGAGCAATCAGCCCGTGCCGAGCGGGTGACGCTTCGATTCGGCTCCGCGGCCGACGAGGACACGCTCGCACGGCTGGCCGCCCTCGACAGCGCCGAGCTTCCGGCGTACCCGGTCCTGCTTGCCGAAGTCGATGGACGGCTGCTCGCTGCGCTCGGACTCTCAGACGGCACCGCGATCGCCGACCCGTTTCATCGAACGGCCGATCTGATCGATCTCCTACGCGCCCGAGCTCACCATCTCGACGGCACCGGCGGGATGAGGCGTTCCGGTCGCTTGCCCTCATGGTCTCGAGTGCGCGCCCTGGCGGGGCGCTAGTCGGTCATAGGCCGAGGACGCATTCCAAACCCAGCTTTTCCCCTTAGTCAAACACAGCCCTAATCAAACACCGGAGGACATTGTGGGCACAATCGAGCAACCCGTCGAGGTCGACGGGGACAAACTCCAACAGTTCGTATTCCGCGCGGTCGAGGAAGTGGGCGCCACGCTGAACGCCGCGCTGGTCGTGATGGGCGACAAGCTTGGCTTCTACCGGACGCTGGCAGGCACCGGCGGCCTGTCATCCGAGGAGCTGGCCACCCGCACCGGGACCGCCGAGCGCTACGTGCGCGAATGGCTGAACTCGCAGGCGGCGGGCGGGTTTGTCGAGTATGACGCCGACAGCGGCAAGTACAGCCTCGCTCCCGAGCAGGCAGTGGCGCTCACCGATCCGGAGAGCCCCGCATACCTGCCAGGGTTCTTTCAGCTCGCCGTTGGCTCGGTGCTCGACTCTCCGAGAATCGTCGAGGCGGCCCGGAGCGGGGATGGAATTGGCTGGCACGAGCACGCGCACGACGTTCACGACGGCTGCGAGCGCTTCTTCCGCCCTGGGTACAACGCGCACCTGACGGCTGAGTGGCTGCCCGCGCTTGACGGAGTGGTCGAGAAGCTGGAGCGGGGAGCGCTCGTCGCCGATGTCGGGTGTGGCCATGGCTCCTCGACGATCCTGATGGCTCAGGCGTTCCCGAACTCCACGTTCGTCGGTTCGGACTACCACGACGGCTCGATCGAGACGGCACGCCGCCGCGCACAGGAGGCCGGAGTCGCCGATCGCGTTCGCTTCGAGCTCGCCCCGGCCGCGGCGTACGGTGGCAGCGACTACGACCTCGTGACGATGTTCGATTGCCTGCACGACATGGGCGACCCCATCGGGGCCGCTCACCACGTGCGCGGAACGCTCAAGCCCGACGGAACCTGGATGGTCGTCGAGCCGCACTCCGGCGATCGGGTCGAGGAAAACCTCAACCCCGTGGGACGCGTCTACTACGGGTTCTCGACGCTGCTCTGCACGCCGGCATCGCTCTCGCAGGAGGTTGGACTTGCGCTCGGCGCGCAGGCTGGCGAGGCGCGGATCCGAGGTGTCGTGCAGGCGGGCGGACTCACCCGCTTCCGGCGTGCAGCCGAGACACCGTTCAACCTCGTGTTCGAGGCACGTCCGTGACAACCAGCGCCGACTCGATGGTGGCGTCCGCGAACCAGGCCGAGTTCGCGGGCGCCTCCCGGCGCGAGCAGACACGCGCGCGTTATCCCGACACCGAGGGGTACGTCGAGCGTGACGGTCAGCGGCTCTTCTACGAGCTCTACGGCGAGGGCCAGGAGACGATCTTCCTGCTCCCGACGTGGTCGCTGTTTCACTCCCGCCACTGGAAGATGCAGATCCCGTACCTCGCGCGCCACTTTCGGGTGCTGACGATGGACGGCCTCGGGAACGGTCGCTCTGATCGCTGTCGGGACCCGCGGCGCTACGCACCGGCCGAGTTCGCCCGTGACTGCCTTGCTGCGATGGACGCGACCAGCACCGAGCGTGCCGTCATGGTGTCGCTGTCCTGGGGAGCCCAATACCTACTGGACGTGCAGCGACTTGCTCCCGAGCGGGTGGCAGGCGCCGTCTTCGTCGCTCCGCTGTTTCCCTACACGCCGTCGCACTTCTCGCACCTGCTCGACCCGCGGCGTGCCGAGCGCTTCTTCACGCCCTTGCCGGAGTACCGCTCGTGGGCTCGGATGAACGCAGTCCACTGGCGCCACGACTACCCGCAGTTCGCTCACTGGTTCGTCTCCCGCGGGTTCACCGAGGCACACTCGACTAAAGCAATCGAGGACGGCGTCGGATGGGCGCTGGACACGGACGCGGAAACACTGATCGCGAGCGTGATGGGCGGAGCGCACAGCGAGCGTCAAAGTCTGCGCGCGCTGGCGCAGAAGCTCACATCGCCGGTGCTCGTGATCCATGGCGACCGTGACCTGATCACGCCCCCCAGCGACGGCCAAGCCCTGGCGCAACTGTCTGGAGGGCGGCTCGAGCTGATTCGCGGCAGCGGCCATTTTCCGCACGCCCGCAAGCCAGTCCAGGTGAATCTGGCGCTGCGTGACTTTGCCGAGGAGGCGTGCGGGCGACCGCGCCGGCGCGACCCGACCGTCCATCGACGCGACGGGCGCCCTCGCGCCTTGTACATCTCCTCGCCGATCGGACTCGGCCACGCGCAGCGCGACGTGGCGATCGCACGCGAGCTGCGCGCGCTGCACCCGGATCTGGAGATCGAGTGGTTCGCGCAGAACCCGGTCACCCGGGTCCTTGAGGCCGAAGGCGAGCGGATCCACCCCGCCAGCGTCCACCTCGCCAACGAGTCGGGGCACATCGAGTCGGAGTCCGGCGAGCACGATCTCCACTGCTTCCAAGCGCTGCGCCGCATGGACGAGATCCTGGCCGCCAACTTCATGCTGTTCCACGACGTCGTCGGCGAGCAGCGCTACGACCTGTGGATCGGAGACGAGGCATGGGAGCTCGACTACTACCTGCACGAAAACCCGAGCGAGAAGCGGGTCCCATTCGTATGGCTGACCGACTTCGTCGGGTTCCTGCCAACCGACAGCAGCAACACGCGCGAGAGCTTCCTGACTGCCGACTACAACGCCGACATGATCGAGCACATTGCCTCCCACCCGAGCGTCCGCGACCGGGCGATCTTCGTCGGAGATCCCGACGACATCGTCCCGGACAGCTTCGGCGCGGACCTGCCGCCGATCCGCCAATGGACCGAACGGCACTTCAACTTCTCAGGCTACGTCACCGGCTTTGACCCAACCGCTCTCGCCGACCGCGAAGCGCTGCGCACCGGCCTCGGCTATCGCCCCGACGAACAGGTATGCATCGTTACGGTCGGCGGCTCGGGCGTCGGCGCTCACCTGCTGCGACGCGTCATCGCCAGCTTCCCCGAGGCGAAGCGCCACATCCCACAGCTGCGCATGATCGTCGTCTCCGGCCCCCGGATCGACCCCAAAACACTGCCGACGGCAGACGGTCTCGAGATCCGGCCCTACGTCCACGACCTCTACCGTCACCTGGCCGCATCCGACCTCGCCATCGTCCAAGGCGGTCTCACGACCGCGATGGAGCTGACAGCAAACCAACGGCCGTTCATCTACTTCCCCCTCAAACACCACTTCGAGCAGAACTTCCACGTCCGCCACCGACTCGAGCGCCACCGCGCCGGACAGCGGATGGACTTCGACGAGTCGCCGCCAGACGCGATCGCCGCGGCGATCGCGGGCGAGATCGGCCGCCAAGTCGACTACCGCCCGGTCACGCCCGACGGCGCCGCCCGGGCCGCCCAGCTGATCGCCGAGTTGCTCTGACTCCCAGACCCCACGGCGGCTCAGTAGCGACTGCAGAGGACGATTCTGCGTCAGCGCGGCCAGAGCCGCTCGGCCGACCCGGCGTAGACGCCGTAGATGTACGGCCCAGGGGCCTCGGCGACGCGGAGAATGCGGCTAAGGTTTCAACGAGGCGTTGCGCTTGGTCTGCACCGCGGAGGTTGGCGTTGGTCAGGCAGAAGGCGCGGACCTGGTGTGCAATGAGGACTTCCAGTTCGGCGGGGCGACGCCGGATGCGAGCATCCTTCATCAGGACCACCCAACCGCGCGTGCCGGCGTCTCGCAACCATTCTTCATCCTGGAGCCCTTGGCCGATCCGCTCGCCGTAGACGTCGGCCATCGAAGAACGGTCGCGCCGGCTCGGCGCAGGGCGTTGGGGACGAGGTGTCGTCCCAGGCTGCGGTCGATGAAGAACTCAGGCGAGTCGGGTGGCAACCCGGATGACGTCCTCGACCTCGTCCTGCGGGACTCCGAAGTCCTCGGCGATGTCAGAGACGCTGTCACCGGCACGGAACCGGTCGACGAGGTCCTCGACTCGGGCACCGCCATGGATGACGAGGGGCTGCCCAAACGCGCGCTCTGGATCAACGATCACGTTGGCGGCTTTATAGGCAGGAAGCTGGATCTGCTCAGCCCAGCCATCTCCGCCGTAGCTGATGCGCTTGAGATACCCGCGGATGACCTCACTGAGATGTTCCTGGCCGGTCCGTACAACCGTCAGCAGAGCGTCGTCGCCGCTGGCGCTCGCGTAGTCGAAGATCAGTTCGGCGCCGTCGGTGTACACACGCTGGGATGCGAGAGCGTGGTCGAGCCCGAACTCCTCACTGAGCCGGGCGACCGCAGGCCGGACGCGCTGCATCGGGACCCCCGCGTGGCGCAGGACGCTCAACACGTAGGCCTCAGCAAAGCCGACGAAGGGGACGGTGGCCGACCGGCCAGCCCTTGGAAAGATCGTCACCAGCCCAGGACCATCGCTGGGACGCACCCACTGATGAAGCGTCGACGTCGGAACATCGAGATAGGCGGCGCTCTCCCGAAGCGTGAACAACGCTCGGCGCACCCGATCGTCGTCAGGAGCTAGCTGGGCAGAAGATGTCGTCGCGGAAGCCAGGCCCAGATCGTAACCACGACATCCGTCGTTGCGTGTGCGCGCGGCGTCACCTAGCCAGTGCGTTAATTACCGCCAGCCTCTCGGATCGTGCCTACTCATTGGGCGCCGTTGCTGGATCACGCCTCCGGCTCGCAGCCGGTGAGAATTGCGACTCGGACGAGACCCTTCCCGCGATCGTCGCTGACGGTGCTGCACTGCCACCCGAACGCTGATCGGCACCCCTTTTCCGCCTCGGCCAAGGTCAACGGCTCGCCCCGAGCCCCCTGCCACGAACGACAGCAGGAACACACTCCACGCACACAAAGTGCTGAGGACGTCCGCAGTCGGTCGAAACGCCCGCCAACACTGGCGATTCGGGCCCCGACGCGCGCGGTCGCCACACCTTGCGCGGACGTCTTGGGACGTCTTGGGG
>JBOGYN010000161.1:0-9304 GCA_050696855.1 Solirubrobacteraceae bacterium
CTCTTGACGACGCCGCCGGGGAGGCGTTTGACAAGGGCGCCCGGCTGCTCGGCCTCGGTTATCCGGGTGGTGCCGCGCTCGAGCGGCTCGCTCGCGACGGGGACCCCGAGGCCTTCTCGTTTCCCACCGCCGCCCGCGTCCGGGGCCTGGACTTCTCGTTTGCCGGGCTCAAGACCTCACTCCTATACCGGGTCCGGGAGCTCGGGAGCGACGAGACCGAGCGCCGGCGGGCCGACCTGGCCGCCTCCTACCAGAGGGCGATCGTCGAGACCCTCGCCGTCCGCGCCGAGCGAGCGCTCGTAAGCACCGGGCTGGACCGGCTCGCGGTGGGCGGAGGCGTGGCCGCCAACGGCCCCCTGCGCGACCGTCTGGTTGGTCTCGGCGCTGAGTTGCATGTGCCCGAACGCGCGCTCTGCACCGACAACGCGGCCATGATCGCCAGTGCCGCGCGCTACGTGACCCCGCTCCCGTATCCCGAGTATCTGGCCCTCGATGTCTTCGCGACCGGGGAGCAGGCCCCCAGGGTGCGAGTGTGAGCCGCGAGGTGGTCCTGTTCGGCCGCGAGGGGTGCTGTCTGTGTGACGACGCGCGCGAGGTGGTGCTCCGCGTCCAGGCCGAACATCCGTTCACATTTCACGAACGCGACATCGAAGCTGACGAGAAGCTGATGCGCGCCTATCTCGAACGAATCCCAGTCGTTACGATCGATGGCGTGGAGGCATTCGAGCTATTCGTCGATGCAGCTGAGCTTGCCGACAGGCTCAGTTAAGGTGCGGGCATGAGCTACACGGTCGGCTCGGGCACGGAATCGCTCCCGCCCTCGCTGGACAAGACGGGGGAGAAGCTCTCACTCGGCGTCGCCGCGCGCCTGTCGCGCTACCTCCAGGTGCTCACCCAGGCCCGCAAGATCGGCAAGGAGACGATCTCGTCTCAGGAGCTCGCCGATTACACGCACGTCAACTCCACCCAGATCCGCCGTGACCTGTCGGGCTTCGGCAAGTTCGGCAAGCGCGGGGTGGGCTACAACGTCGAGTCGCTGGTCAGCCAGATCCGGAAGATCCTGCACACCGCTGGCCAGCACAACATCGCACTGTTCGGGGCCGGCCATCTCGGAACCGCGATCGCCACCTCGGACATCTTCGCCGACCACGGCTTCCGAGTCGTGGCCATCTTCGACGTCGACCGAGAGCGGGTGGGCAGTCAGATCGGCACCCTGACGGTGCGCCACAACTCCGAGTTGCGGGACGTCGTCGAGGACCAGGACATCGTCGTCGCCGTCCTGGCCGTGCCCTCGAAAGCCGCCCAGGTGCTCGCCGACGACCTCGCCGAAGCCGGGGTGAAGATCATCTTCAACTACTCCGACGCACTGCTCCAGGTCCCGCCCGAGGTCACCGTGCACACCTCCAGCCCCGCGGTCGATCTGCTCTACGCGCTGTACTTCTACCTGACCTGATCGCGGCTTCGCCGTGGACATCGATCTTCCCAGCGCGCGCACAACCTTCGACGCCTCCACCGACCTCACCGTGGGCCTCGAGGAGGAGTTCGCGCTCCTGGACCCCGCTGGGCTCGAGCTCGTTCCCCGCTTCGAGGACGTGCGGGCCGCGTCCGCTGCCGACGCGGCGCTGGCGGCGGCGATCGCCGGTGAGCTGATCTCCTCCGAGATCGAGATCCGCTCCGGTCGCGGCGACGATCTGGCGGCCGCTTCGGCGGCCCAGCGAGATCTGCGCCGGCGGCTGTTCGCGGTCGCCGCCGGGCAGGGCGTGGCGCTCGGGTCGACCGGCACTCACCCCTTCTCGGACTACCGCGACCAGCACATCATCAACACCGAGCACTACCGGTTGGTCGAGGATGGCCTCAAGTACGTGGCCTGGCGCAACAACACCTTTTCGCTCCACGTCCACGTCGGCGTCCGGGGGGCGGACCGCGCCGTGCTGATCTGTGACCGGCTGCGCCCGGTGCTGCCCGTCTTGCTGGCCATCTCGGCCAACTCGCCGTTCCTCGATGGTCGGGATGCTGGCCTACACAGCGCGCGTACCCAGACCTTCACCAAGAGCTTTCCCCGCTGCGGGGTCCCGGATGCCTTCGGGAGCTGGACCGCCTTCTCGGACTACGTCGAGATGCTGGTGCGGACGCGTTCGATCACCGAGTACACGCAGGTCTGGTGGTCGGTGCGTCCCCATCTCACCTTCGGCACCGTCGAGGTGCGGATCTGCGACGCCCAGATGACCGCGGCCGAGTCGGACGGGCTGGCGGCGCTGATCGTCGCCTGCGTCGCCCAAGCCGCCCGTGACCTCGACGAAGGCGTGCCCGCTCCTGATCTGCCCAACCGCCTGATCGAGGAGAACCTCTGGCGGGCAATCCGGTACGGGCTCGACGGCGAGCTGCTCGACCTCGAGCGCCTCGAGCCCTACCCGGCCGCCGGCGCGCTCGATCGGCTGCTGACCTGGACGGCTCCGGTTCGGGCCGAGCACGGGATCGAGGTTGTGCTGCCCGCGGAGAACGGCGCCCAGCGCCAGCGGCAGATGCTGGCCGGCGGCATGAGCCTGCCGGAGGTCTATGCGACGGTGCAGTCCGAGACCCAGGCGACCTATTCTGGGGTCCTGGAAACCCCGCGGAGGTAAAACAGATGAGCACTGGACAAGCAGGCGATCCGACCGGCGCCGGAGGATCGGCGACCGAGGAGGAGCTTCGGGCGGCCTACGAGGCCGAAATCAAGAAGATCCGCGTCGAGCAGGTGCTGCTCGAGCAGGTGGTGTCGCTGATCAATCTCGGCATGCGCCGCACCGGGCTCAGTCAGGGCACCGAGGACGAGCGCGACCTCGGTCAGGTCCGCCTGGCGATCGACTCGATCCGGGCCCTGATGCCGCTCGTGGAGCGCAGCGCCGCCGCCCAGGCCGGCCCGATCCGCGACGCGCTCTCTCAGCTCCAGCTCGCCTATGTCCGGCTGGGGGGCACGGCCGAGGGCGGCGAGAGCATCCCGGGGGCGGCCCCGGCCGCGGCGAGCGAAGGGGCGGCGCCCAGCCCCGATGCCCCCAGCCGGCCGGCACCGGGCCCAGCGGAGGGGCAACCCACTCCTTCCTCGGGGGATTTGGACCCTGCCCACCCATCCGCCCACCCAGCCGCCCACCCATCGGCCCAGCCAGTCGGCAAGCCCGGGGAGTCCGAGGAGCCCGGCCCCGCTCAGCGCAGTGGACGGCTCTGGGTGCCCGGTCAGTAGCCATTTAGACGACGTTTGCGCGTCTAGCACGCTAGACTCGCGCCCGGCTTCTGCCGGGGTCTCCGCACCACTTCGCGGCGGCCCCTTTCGTTTGTTGATCAGCGCATTCCGCGCCTTCTAACTAGAGCATCTTCGGAGGACCCCTTGTCAAGCTTCCTCACGCACCATGGCGTCGTGATCGCGCTCGTATGCGCACTCGCCGCCATCGCATATGGCGCCGTGACCTCGCGCGCGCTGCTGGCGCTTTCGCCCGGCAACGAGCGTATGCGCTCAATTTCGGCCGCCGTCCAGGAGGGCGCTTCGGCCTACCTCAACCGCCAGTACACCACGATCGCCGGGGTCGGGGTGATTCTCTTCATCGTCCTGATCCCGCTGCAGAACATCCGCGTCGCGATCGGCTTCGCGATCGGCGGTGTGTTCTCGGCAGCGGCCGGATACATCGGGATGAACGTCTCGGTCCGAGCCAACGCCCGGGTCGCCGAGGCCGCGCGGAGCGGGGTCTCGCGGGCGCTCGATGTCGCCTTCCGCGGCGGCGCGGTGACCGGCATGCTGGTCGTCGGGTTGGCGCTGATCGGTGTCGCCGGCTACTACGGCGTGCTGACGGCGATCGCGGGCGAGAGCCAGCGGCACGCGGTCGACGCCCTCATCGGCCTCGGCTTCGGCGGCTCGCTGATCTCGGTTTTCGCCCGCCTCGGTGGCGGCATCTTCACCACGGGTGCCGACGTCGGCGCCGACCTGGTCGGCAAGATCGAGGCCGGTATTCCCGAGGACGATCCGCGCAACCCGGCCGTGATCGCCGACAACGTCGGCGACAACGTCGGCGACTGTGCCGGGATGGCGGCTGACCTGTTCGAGACCTACGCGGTCACCGCCGTTGCGGTGATGCTGCTGGGTGTGCTGTCCTTCACCCAACAGACCGCGGTCGCGCTCTTCCCGCTCGTCCTCGGCGGCGTCTCGATCATCGCCTCGATCATCGGCACGTTTGCCGTGAAGTCGAAGTCGGGCAACGTGGAGCGCGCGCTGTATCAGGGTCTCGCCGTCTCCGGCGGTCTCGCCGCGCTGGCGTTCATCCCGGTGACCAAGTGGCTGATGGATGGCGTCAGGTACAGCAACGGCCAGATCGGTCCTCACTGGTGGAAGTTCTACCTCTGCGCGCTGATCGGGCTCGGCGTCACCGCCCTGCTGTTCGTGATCACCGACTACTACACGTCCACTCGCTTCTCGCCGGTCAAATCGACCGCGCGGGCCTCCGAGACCGGCCACGCGACCAACATCATCCAGGGCCTCGCCCAGGGCTACCAGGCGACCGCGCTGCCGGCGATCGTGATCGCGCTCGGCATCTTCGGAGCCTGGAAGCTGGCCGGCGGAGGCACCCAGGGGATCTACGGCATCGGGGTAGCGGTGATGGCGCAGCTGTCGCTGTGCGGCCTGATCGTCGCTCTGGACGCCTTCGGCCCGATCACGGACAACGCCGGTGGGATCGCCGAGATGGCCGAGCTCCCCGAGGAGGTCCGCACCGTCACTGACAAGCTCGACGCGGTCGGCAACACGACCAAGGCCGTGACCAAGGGTTACGCGATCGGCTCCGCGGCCCTGGCCGCCCTGGTCCTGTTCAACGCCTTTGGGCGCGAGCTGCTCGACCGCCACCAGAGCTCCAGCTTCGATATCGGCAGTCCGCCCGTCCTGATCGGCCTCCTGATCGGGGGGCTGATGGTGTACCTGTTCGCGGCGCTCTCGATGGAGGCGGTCGGCCGCGCCGGTGGCGCCGTCGTCGAAGAGGTCCGCCGCCAGTTCCGCGAGAAGCCCGGGATCATGGAGGGCACCGAGCTGCCCGAGTACGGGACCTGCGTGAGCCTCGTCACCAAGGCGGCGCAGCGCGAGATGATTCTGCCGGCACTGATTCCGATCATCGTCCCGGTGATCGTCGGCGTGGTCAGCATCCAGGCCCTCGGGGGACTACTGATCGGCGTGATTGTGGTCGGCATCTTCGTGGCGATCTCGATGACCGCCGGGGGCGGCGCCTGGGATAATGCCAAGAAGCTGATCGAGGATGGCGCCTTCGGAGGCAAGGGGTCTGAGGCCCATGCCGCCGCGGTCACCGGTGACACGGTCGGTGACCCGTTCAAGGACACCGCCGGTCCGGCGATCAACCCGATGATCAAAGTGGCCAACATCGTTGCGCTGCTGATCATTCCGCTGATCACCTGAGTCGCTATTCGTGCTCTGGCCGGGCCGGGGTCGCGTGCCCCGGTCCGCGCCAGGAGGCTTACGCTTCGTGTCGTGCGTGACGTCAGGTCAGGGTCCCGCGACTGGCGCGTACGCGGCACGCGACCCCATCCCCACTTGGGTATCACCCTGTGCAGCTGCTCGGCGGTGATCCTGGCGCTCGCTGTTGGTGGCTGCGGGTCGGGCTCGAAGGGTTCCGCGTCCCCAGCGTCCTCCGCGTCCTCCGCCACGACATCTGCGGCGGCGGCTTTGCCTCCCCCGTGTGCGCCGGCCGCTCGGACGGTCATTGAGGGCGCGTTTGGCGCCCCGGTCAGCCAACGAGTGGGGGAGTCGGGGCAGGCGACTCCCGAGTGTGTCTTTCGGGTCGGGCGGGCGCGGGTGACGGTGCTGGTGGACAGCTTCTCCCAGCCCTATCAGCGGCTCGAGCGGGTCCAGATCGAGGACGCGCAGCAGTTCGGGGCGCAGCGGCTCGAGGCCGTCCCCCAGGCGGTCAGCGGGCTGGGAATCGATGCCTACTGGTTTCCGACCGAGCGCAAGGTCATGGCCACGGAGGGGCGGCGCTTGATCACGGTGTTCGTGGTCCGGCCCGGGCTCCGAGCGCGCCGCCAGCGGCGACTCTCGGAGGCGATCGCCCGCCGGTACCTCGGCGCCAACGATCCCAAGGCCGCCGACCCGAACGGTTCCTGAGCGCCCGGCGCTACTCTGGCGGCGCACGTGTCTCTCTCCGTCGAGCTCGGCCTGATCCTGGCGCTGCTGACCGCATTCGGCTCGGTGGCCGGCTTTCTGTATAAGTTCCGCGGGGCGCGCGAGGCCTCGGCTGTCGATCTTGCGCGGCCCTGGCATAGCACGGTCGAATTGTTTCGCTCTCCCCAGTACGCCCTCGGGATCGTGATCGCCTTCTGCTCGTGGGGGTCTCACGTCGGTGCCCTCGCGCTGGCGCCGATCTCGCTCGTGCAGTCGGTGATCGCCGGAGGGCTCGTGCTGCTCACCGTGGTGGCCGATCGCCTGTTCGGGATCGAGGTCTCGCGGCGGGAGTGGATCTGCGTCGGGCTGACAGCAGCCGGGCTGGCCTTCCTCGCCGCGACGCTCAACGGCGACGGCGGCAGCGCCCACTCGCGGTATGTCCCGGCGACCCTGGCCCTGTTCCTGACGCTCGTCAGCAGCGCCGGGCTGCTGCTGGCGGTGCGCTTCGGCCTGACGCGGCCTGGTGGGTCGGGCGAGTCAGCTGACAGCGGGCAATCGGAGTTCTCGAACCGCCGCGGGGCGGCGCTTGCGGTCTCGGCGGGCCTACTGTGGGCGGCCTCGGACACGTCGATCAAGGCGCTGAGCTCGCACCTGCACCACCTCGGCGTCGGGGTGGTGCTTCACCCGCTGGCCCTGCTGATCCTGGTCGCCTCGCTGGTCGGCCTGCTGATCTCGGCCCGCAGCCTCCAGCTCGGTGACGCGGTGCCGATGATCGCGCTTACCTCAGCGGCCGCCAACCTCACCACCATCGCGGCTGGGCCGATCGTGTTTGCCGAGCCGCTGCCGGGCAGCGACCTCGGTGTCGGGTTGCGCATGGTCGCCTTCGCGTTCGTGATCGTGGCCGCCGCGCTGACGCCGCCGCCTGCCTCAGAGCTGACGCCGCCCGGCACTCAATGAACCCTCACCGGACACCGGGTTCGCAGCGCAAGCGCCCGGGCCCAACCCACTAGAGTGCCGACCATGTTCATCCTCATCGTGGGAGCCGGACGAGTCGGCTCAGCGGTAGCCAAGCGAGCCCTGGAGTCGGGGCACGAAGTCTCGGTTCTGGACAGCGATCCGCTTTCGCACGAGCGGCTCGACAAGGATCAATCGACCAGCTGGGAGGACGCCGGCGGCCGGTTCACGGTCGGCGCCGCGCTCGAGCTCGACGGCCTGCGGGCCGCCGGCATCGAGGAGGCGGACGTTTTCATGGCCGCCACCCGCGGCGACAACACGAACCTGGTCATCGCCCAGCTCGCCCAGCGGCGCTTCAATGTGCCGCGCGTGGTCGTGCGGGTGGCTGATCCGGCCCGGGCCGCCTGGTACGCGGAGCAGGGCCTGCTCACCATCTGTCCCACGCAGCACGCCATCAACCAGGCCGAGCAAGTCGTGCTTGCGCCCTGAAGGGAGTTCAGAGCAGATGTACGTGATCATCGCGGGGGCCGGCAAGGTGGGGTGGAACCTCGCCCGAGAGCTGATCGCCAAGGATCAAGAGGTGACCTTGATCGAGTCCGAGCACGCTCGTTACCGGACCGTCGCCGAGGAACTCGAGCACGCCATTCAATACGGCGACGCCACCGAGCTGTGGATCCTGGAGCGGGCTGGCATCCAGCGGGCCGATCTCGTCATCGCGGTGACCGGGGACGACGAGGACAACATTCTGATCTGTCAGGTGGCCAAGGAGAAGTACGGGTGTGAGCGGATCGTGGCCCGGGTCAACAACCCCCGCAACCTGTCCCACTTCAAGCTGCTGGGCGTGCAGCCGGCGGTCTCGGCGACCGATCTCATCCTCCGCCTGATCGAGCACGAGGTCCCCGAGTACGGGCTCGTCCAGCTGCTGGCGCTGGAGGAGGAGCATCTCGAGATCATCGAGCTCGAGGTGGGGGAGGGTTCGGTGGCCGCCGGCAGCCGGGTGCAGGACGTGACCCTGCCCAACGGATCGCTGATCATCTCCGTGCTGCGCGGGGGCGCCGGCTTCGTGCCCAAGGCCGACTCGATGATCAACGCCGGCGATCAGGTGCTGCTGATCCTCGATCCCGGCCTCGAGGGCGAGATCACGCCGCGTTTCGCCCCCAACCTGGTGCAGCCGGCCGAGTCGGCCTAGCTTTTCTCCGTGGCTGACCGCGAGGTAGATTTTCTCCTCATCGGCGGCGGCCTCGCGGCCGGCAACTGCGCCCGCTGGCTGCGCCAATCCGGGGCCGACGGTTCGATTCTGCTCGTCGGACGCGAGCCGGACCTGCCCTACGACCGCCCGCCCCTCTCCAAGGGCTTTCTCCGCGGGAGCGAGACGCGCGAGAGCGCCCTCTTTCACGACGCCGCTTGGTACGAGGACCAGCAGATCGAGGCGCTGACCCGCACCTCGGTCATGAAACTCGACCTCGCCGCGCGGGAGGTGAAGCTCTCGAACAAGTCTGAGGTGGGCTTCGGGCAGGCCCTGGTGGCGACGGGGGCGAACGTCAAGCGCCTCAACGTGCCCGGGTCAGAGCTCGCGGGCATCCACTATCTGCGCACCTTCGCCAACAGCGACGCGATCCGCGAGGACGCGGCCGGCAAACGCGTGGTCCTGATCGGTGGCAGCTACATCGCCAGCGAGGTGGCCGCCTCGCTGACCGAGCTCGGCTGCGAGTGCTCACTGGTGATGATGGAACCGGTGGTCCTCAGCCGCCCGTTTGGAGCCGAAACGGCGCGCTTCTTTCACGATCTCCTCACCGACCACGGGATCACCGTGTACGGCGAGGACGAGCTGGCCGGCTTCGAGGGCGCCGACGGCCGCGTCACCAAGGTCCTGACCAAAGCGGGCCGGTCGCTCGACGCCGACGCGGTCGTGATCGGTGCCGGGGTCGGTCCTGACGTGATGCTCGCCCGGAGTGCCGGGCTCAAGCTCGGCGACACCGGCGGCATTCGCACCGACGCCCGTCTCGAGACCTCCACTGCGGGCGTCTACGCCGCCGGCGACGTGGCCGAATACGAGAGCGTCCTCCACGGCGGCCGCCGGATCCGCGTCGAACACTGGGACGTGGCTTTCACCCAAGGCAAGGCGGCGGCCCGGAGCATGCTCGGCCAAGGGCACGACTACGACGTCGTGCCCTATTTCTTCTCCGATCTCAGTGACTGGGCGGCGATCGAGTACCTCGGGCC
>JBOGYN010000162.1:0-19659 GCA_050696855.1 Solirubrobacteraceae bacterium
AGCGGCTGCTGAGCCTGCCTGCCCGCCACCCCGGCGCGCGTATCGACCGCAGCCGCGCCGATTTTCTCGCCGCCTACGCCCGGCTCAGAAGGGGCGAGTGAGGGGCGGCCGTCCGGGCCAGTCACGCCGACATCCAGCCAGCGTGGGATCTTGACCCAGACTTATCGCAAGGCTGGCGCCTCGCCCCGGGCCGTCCGTCGCCCGCGATCACTGAGCGAGCGGCTGCACCTTGACGCACTGGCAAATGGCGTGGCCCGTGACTGGCAACCGCCCGCGGAACTGACGCCGCAGCTCGTTTCCGCGCTCGCCGCGCTGAGCGAACGCGAGCGTGAGGCGCTGCTGCTGGTCGCCTGGGACGAGCTGTCCGCTGCCGACGCCGCGCGGCCTGCGCCAGTTCGCCATGAGGACTTCTAACTGGTTCCAAACGCTGCCGGCGTCGGCGGCGCTGAGCGCGACCACTTGGCGCCGTGGTTTCGGACGGCGGCTATCTCGGCCGGGTGGTCCTGGATGGGGCGGTCTCGTGTGATGATTAACCATCCGCGCTGCGCGACCTCAGGAATCCACACCTCATCCTTGACAGCTAGTGTCATGACTGGGCAGGCTGGCCGGCTTCGTACCTGGTCAGGACCACGCCGTCAGGGAATGTCCGGGTCTCCACCAGGGTCAGGTTCACCCAGTTGTCCAGGGCCGCAAAGAACGGCGTGCCGCCGCCTACCAGGACCGGATGGGTGACGATCGCGTACTCGTCGATCAGCCCGTCCCGCATGGCCACTGCGGCGAGTGTGGCGCCGCCGATATCCATGGGGCCGCCGTCCTCGGCCTTGAGCCGGGAGATCTCGGTGACCGCGTCGCCGGTGACCAGGCGGGTGTTCCAGTCGACCGTGCTGGTCGTCGAGGAGAACACCACCTTCGGCATGTCACGCCAGCGGCGGGCGAACTCGATCTCCGTCGGTGTGGCGCCAGGCTGCTGGTCGGCGGTCGGCCAGTGGGAGCTCATCGTCTCCCACAGTTTGCGCCCGTACAGCGCCATGCCTGTCGCCCTCATCCGGTCGGACCACCACTGGAACAGCTCGTCGCTCGGCACGCTCCAGCCGAGGTCGTCGCCGGGCGCGGCGATGTAGCCGTCCAGGCTCAGGTTCATGCCGAAGGTCAGTTTCCGCATGGCATCAGCCTCCCGTGAGTCGGTACTCGACGTACAGACAGCACGGCGCGGAAAAAATCATCGGTCAGGCCACCGCGGGGGCCGGTTCACCACCACGCCAAGCGGATGTGCGTACGGAAGGGAACCCCCCACCCGCACACCGACACCGCCGAGCAGCGACTTCGTCGTTCCGCGGCGAGCAGTGTGCCGTAAGACTGGTTCGTTGATGTGTGCCGGTGAGGGACGACAACCGGGGCCGCACCATACTCGTGTTCAGGCGCATGCGAGCGGCGGGACCAAGACGTGGTGCGTAGGCACGACCTACGCAGAGCAGGAGGCGCCGAACAGACGGAGGACGAGACGCCTCGCTTTCGCAATCGCCTGGGAGGAGTAGCCGTCCGGCCGTAAGCGCTTCACGCGTTGCGGCCGCCCAGCGGTCTCGCCGCGCACGATTCCTTTTCGAGTCGGTTGCGCAATTGGCGAATCTCCAGGACTGAGCCGCGGCGTCGGGCAAGTCCTGCTTCGCTGCTGGCACGGGTGTGTCGCCACGGAGGGGACTCTTCCGCGTGCTGCGCGACCGTCAGCCGCTCGTCGTGGTCGCGGTCGCAGCCTGCGATCACTTCGATCCCCCAGCCAGTGTCTACCCGGCTTCGGGCCTGGTGTGGCGCGTGGCGCCGCGGTGGGTCCAGCGATGCCGGCGGTCGTCCGATCATCGCCTGCCGCCGCCCCCGATGAGTTTTGTGTCGCCCGAGGGTCTTGAGGGCGGAGTAGTAGACCAGCCAGGGAAAGCGCGTAAACCGATTGAAGGGAACGACGAGCGTGATCGGAACAGCATTATCGACCTCTCTCGATGGGTTCATCGCGGGTCCAGAAGGCGATGCAGTGGCCGTCGGACTTCACGGCTGGCTTGCGGCTGGTGACACGCCCAGCCGGATCAATCCTTCCTTCAAGATGTCGAGGCCGAGTGCGGAGTTCTTCGACGAGGGTGTCGGTGGGACCGGCGCGGTGATCGCGGGGCGCCGCACCTATGACGTCGCAGAGGCGTGGGGAGGGCGAGGCCCGATCCCCGGCTCGCCCCTGTTCGTCATGACCCATCGCGTGCCAGAAGTGGTGCCACCGGGTGACCCGCCATACACATTCGTGACCAACGGAATCGAAACCGCGGTCGACCAAGCGCGGGTAGCCGCCGATGGAAAGAACGTCCATCTGATGGGGGCCAGCATCGTTCAGCAGAGCATCCGGGCTCGTCTGCTCGACGAACTTGTCATCAGCCTTGTGCCAGTCGTACTAGGTCGCGGGGTCCGCTTACTAGACCGCCTGGACTCCGACGAAATCGAGCTCAAGCTGGTGCGAGTTGTCGACGCCCCGGACGTCACACACCTGACCTACAAAGTCATGAAGTAGTTCCTCGCACACGCCGGATCCCACCGCACAGACGGTGTCGCTCCGCCCGGCCCAGGGGATCCGGCAACGCAGCTGCCTCGCGACCGACGAGCACGAGTGATCGTCGGCGGAGCGTCAGCTCCGCCTCGGACGAGGACCAAGAGCTTGAAGGGCGCCAGGAGCAGGGCCGAGGCACGGAACGGCAAAAGGCTCACAACAAGCGTCAGCAGGCCAGAAGGCCACGCGCCCTGTGGGCGATACGACCTTCGTGTGGCACTTCCCGCTTCGGTCAGGAGCCGCGCGTCGCCGGGCGGATGTTGGCGTTGAGGTGGAACACGTTGTCCGGGTCGTACTGCGCCTTGATCTCGGCGAGCCGCTCGTACTTTTGCGGTCCGTAGGCTGCGCGTACGCGGTCTTCGTCGGGTTCGGTCATGAAGTTCACGTAGCTGCCGACACCGACGGCATGGGGTGACAGCGCAGACCAGAATGTCCGGACCCATTCTCGCTCGGTCTCGTAGATCTCCGGCGTCGGGGCGGCTGCTGCGATGTTCACGATGTAGGTGTGCGACCGACTCCCGCCGAACGCCGTGGCATCCTCTCCCACCCGTTCATACGCGCCGCCGAGAATGAAAATCGGCAGGAAGGAGAGCGGGAAGGCCTTCTTGGGCTGCTGTTCGAGGATCACCTCGATCGCGGCGTCGCTGAGCTCATCGAGATACACAGCCTTCTCATACGCGAGGATGCCCCACGGCGCTGAACCATTGAACATCTGCTGAAGCGCCGTGTACGGCATCGGCGTCACGAGCTCGACCAGCGGCGGACATGCCTGACGCACTGGCTCGATCAACCCGGCGTGGGTGTCGGCATCCCCGAGGCCGACGATGATGAACGCGTAGACAGGTGCGAGGTGATGCTCCTCGGGCACGAACGGCTCCGGCGGAGCGCTCAGGCCGGCAAGGAACACTCCGCACTCGTTGGGCAGATCCTTGACATACTCACGAGCGAAGCGGAACACGTCGCCCCCCTGCTCGGGCGCGTACAGGAACATGCCCAAATGGACCATCGGACCGACGGGCGTGAGTCCGAACTCAAACGAGGTCACAACCCCGAAGTTTCCTCCGCCACCGCGCAGCGCCCAGAACAGGTCCTGGTTCTCATCTCTCGTGGCGCGGATCACGCGGCCATCGGCAGTCACGACCTCGGCGGCGAGGAGATTGTCGGCGGTCAGTCCAGCGAGCCGGCTCAGCCACCCAAAGCCGCCGCCGAGCGCCAGCCCGGCCACGCCGGTGGTGCTGATGAAGCCGCCCGGCACGGCGAGCGCATGCTCTTGGGTTGCCGCGTCAAGCTCGCCCCACGTGGTACCTCCGCCGCACGTCACCCGGCGCCCCGGAGCGTCGACCACCACTGACTTCATCGGTGTGAGGTCGATCATCAGACCGTTCTGGCAGACCGCGTGACCGGCGTAGTTATGACCACCACCCCGGACCGAGACCTCGAGCCCCTCCTGTTTCGCGAACGCCAGCGCCGCCGCAACATCACCGCTGCTCGCACAGCTCACGACCACCGCGGGGCGCCGGTCGATCACGCCGTTCCAAATTGACACCGCGCTGTCGTACGCCGCCTCGCCGGGTAGCGAAACCTCCCCGTCAATCGCGCCCCGAAGCGTCTCCACCCCGCCGTGAACACCAGTCATCGTTGCCTCCTGATCAGCTGCTGGTCGTGTCGGCGAGCCTAACCCACTCGACGCCGCCGCTGGAAGAACTGAAGGCCAGGACCACGACGGTGAATGAACGCACGCGCATCGGCGGGACCAACGCCCGTTGGACAGCCGCTGTGCGAAACACGGTCAGCAGCGACTGCGATCCGGGAAGTGACCGTCGCTGAGCCCGACCGCGCGGAGCTGATGGCCATCGCACAGACCCCATCAGGCGCGAACGCTCGCTCTGACCCACCTGCTGTCGTGACGACCCTCGTTTGCGCGGACTGCAATGCGCCGCCGGCGACTACTCGTCCGACTTGGCAGCATACGCGCGAGTCGGTCGTCGTAGGTGAGTAGATCGCCGCCCAAATCTCGCGCGGTCGCGAGCACGATCGCATCGGGTAGTCGCAACCGCTCGTGGGCCGCGCGGAGCTCGCCGCCAGTTCGGCGATCGCGGCGATCAGCGGTGTGACCGCGATTCCCATTGCCGCGATTGCCTCGCGGGCGTCGCGGACGCGCACGGCTCTCGCGAACGAGACGAGCGCTTCGCTCTACGCGCTCGCCGGCGTCAGCAGCGGGATGCGGCACTCGTCCGCGGCGTCGACGTCGTCGACCGCGGCGGCGTGATGCGCGTCGGCGGCGTCAAGCAATCCGAGAAGGACGCTGGCGTCCAGGATCAGCGCTGCCACTCGTCTCGCAGCCGATCCAGCTCGCCAGGCGGATAAATTCCGCTCGCGATTCCGGCATGACGGCGAACGCGAGAGCCGCGCGCGGCGACGATGACCTCGCTCGTCGCCGACCGGCCTGACGGTCACCTCATCGCCGGGGTGCAGGCTGGCAGCGAGTAGGCGATGAGCATCCTGTCGACGCAGCGACCTTCCCTCGCTTGCGCGGAAGGGGCGTCGTCGGCGCGGAGAGAACGAGCGGAGCCCTCGGAGCCGGGTGCTTCAGTGGGGCTGCCACAAAAGCCCTGCAAAAGCGCAGCTACGGAACCGAAGGTCAGAGATTCGAATCCTCTCGGGCGCGTCACAAGGAAACCTACAAACCTCCGCAGCGGAGCTGGCCGAGGTCGTCGCGGGGCGAGATCGAGCCAACGCGCCCGCGCTCAGGGCTGGCGTGTTCGTGAGCCGGGATTTTGTCTGGGGCGGCCACGCTTCGGGAGGGGACGGGCGGACGCGCCTCGACCGGCATCGGTGAGAGCGCGCCGCAGCAGAAACTCGATCTGGGCGTTGGTACTGCGTAACTCGTCGCCAGCCCACCGAGCCAGAGCGTCGTGGACGGCCGGGTCTAGCCGGAGCAGGACGCTTTTGCGCTCGGCCACTAGCTAGCTGGTCCGGCTTCGGCTACTGATAAAGCGAGCCGGTGTTGACGATCGGCTGGGTGCCCCGGTCGCCGCACAGAACGACAAGGAGGTTGGACACCATCGCGGCCTTGCGTTCCTCGTCCAGTTCGACGATGCCCTCCTCGGCCAGGCGGGTAAGGGCCATCTGGACCATCCCGACTGCACCATCGACGATGCGGGATCGCGCCGCGATAACAGCGCCGGCCTGCTGGCGCTGCAGCATGACCTGGGCGATCTCGGGGGCGTAGGACAGCCGGGTGATCCGGGCCTCGATGACGTCGACGCCTGCCGGTACGACCCGGGCTGCGATCTCAGTCGCGAGCTGGCCGGCGACCTCGTCGGTGTGGTCGCGCAGCGAGAGCGCTTCGCTGTCGGCGTTGTCATAGGGGTGGCTATTGGCGACATGCCGGAGGGCGGTCTCGCTCTGGATATCAACGAAGGCGACAAAGTCCTCGACGCCGTAGGTCGCTCGGGCGGCGTCGCGCACCTGCCAGACAACGACTGCGGCGATCTCGATCGGGTTGCCGTCGGCGTCGTTGACCTTCACGGTCGGGGTCTCCTTGTTGCGAACCCGCACCGAGACCCTCCGGCGGATGGCGAACAGATTCACCCAGCGCAACCCGGTCGTGCGCACCGTCCCTCGGTAGCCCCCGAAAAGCTGGACGACACGGACCTCACCGGGCTTGATGGCAGTGAGCCCCGCGAGGCCGACGGTCCCGAGCACGAATAGCGCTGCTGCTGCCCAGGCTTCCGCGACTTCGCCGGCCAAGCTCAGCAGGACGCCCGCGAGGTACGCCACCAGCGCACCTATCAGGACCGCAATGCCTGGCCCGGACCCCAGCTCTCGTTCGTCGACCGGGGTAAAGCGTGTGGCTGAACGACTGATGTTCTCCGGTGCTGTTTGCATCGGGCTGCCTCCTGTGAGCTGGAGCCCAGGACCACGGGCACATAGCAAAGTGATATCACTTTTAGTCGGTCTTGTAAAGGAGTTGCCACGGCCAGCCGCAGGGCGAAGCCACCTCGCTACGACCGATTCACGCTCTCAGAGGTGTCGGCCGATACGACCAAAATGTCGTTTCTCTGGCACTCGGCTCAGGTGGTCGGTTCTGACCCGATCGAGGTCGCGCCGCGTGTGTGGATCGGGAACCGGCGTCGAACTCGTGCCTGGGCCGCAATCGCGGTTGCTTGGTCGGTGTCGTTCGCCTGCCTGCCGTTCATCTCCAGTGCCCTCGGCGGTTCGACGGCACTGGGCATGACCATGGGACTCGCTGCCTTTTACTTCGGAACCGCCGCCGTGGGCCTGGTCCTCGCGGCGCGAGTCGCGAGGGCCGGCATCTGGATCGGAGCGGACGGGATTGTGGTGCGGGGACCGTTCCGGACACAGTCAGTCGCTCTCGATAATGCTGCCCGCTTTGTTCCGGGCCTGCAGGGACGCGGGGGCAATGGAACCCCGTGCCCAATGCTCGAGCGAGAAGACCAGCGAGCCGTGGGCGTCTGGGCGCTCGGTCGACGGAACATCTGGTTTCGCTATCACCGCTTGTGCGAGGAGATTCAGCCGCTGTGCGACGAGCTAAACGAGCTCGTCGGGACGCTGCGGTCAGGAGCGCCGCCCTCGGTACCGTAGTTGTCGTGATCGAACGCGAAGCGATCTGCAGTTGCGGGCAACTGCAACTGATCGTCGAGGGCGAGCCCGTGCGCGTCTCGGTCTGCCACTGTCGCGCCTGCCAGCGTCGAACAGGAAGTGCCTTCGGGTTCCAGGCGCGCTTTCCGCGCGACCGTGTCCGCATCCGGGGAAGGGCGACCGAGTTCCACCGTCGCTCCGAAGCGGGGGAGGAGAGGACGTTCTCCTTCTGCCCCGAGTGCGGTGCGACCGTGTACTACACGGTCGGCTCCGTGCCGGACGCCGTCTCGATCCCGGTTGGCGCGTTCGCCGATCCAGCGTTTGGGCAACCGGAAATCTCCGTTTGGGAGTCACGAAAGCACCCGTGGGTGACGCTGCCCTCGAGCGCTCAGCGAGACGACTTCTAGCGGGTGCCGCCGCGGCGAGCATCGGCCACCCGCGCCTTCAGGCGAGACGAGGCCGCAGGACGGCTCGCAGGCGACGGCGCGGGCGCGCGCCCGACAGATGCTCGGCCCTGAGACGCAGCAGCGCAACTGCCTCGCTCGTGGCGACGAACGGGTTCGCGATCACGCGCCCGTCGAGAAGCGACAGCGCTGCGACTGCCTCATCGTCCATCAGCGCGAGCAGTACCAGCCCATCCACCGCCGGTGCGTCATCCAAAGCGGCGAGCCGCTGGATGAGGGGAATGTCACCGGCGTCGGCGAGCCGGAGTGCGACGGCAGGCGCCGGCGGCAGAGCCGCCCCGATCGATAGCCGACGAGCGGCGGTCAGACGCCGTCGGTCCGCTGCCCTGTGCAGATCGGCGATGTGCTCGGTGGCGGCGAGCGTGTTCATGGAGGTGGTCAACGGGGGTACTCCTCTCGATTCGACGTAGACGAATCGTGCCCGTAAGACACCCATCGCACATCGGGCAAAAGCCTCGACATCACGGTCCCGACCCCTTACTCGGCCGTCGGTCGGCCTTAGTCGTCACCCATCAAGCGACGCCAAGGAAGCTAGGGGCCCAACGCCCCCGTGACAGTTGAGCTAACCGGTGGAGGCCGCCGGTCCGGCGTCGGCGTTGGACCACATCAACTGGATCGGCACACTCGCACTCCCACTGGCCAGCTGCACCTCCTTGAAAACGAGGCTGAGGTCGCCGTTGCAGGCGTTGATCGGGAGATCGCCGACCTCACCCTGTCCGGTCTGCGAGTACCAGCCCAGCAGCCCGTTGTTGCCGGTTGAGTTGACATCCTCCACGGCGGCGTCGGTGCGGGCCTCGCAGAGCTCGTGATAGAAGGTGGCCACGACGTTCTTCCAGGGAACGCCGAACGCGTCGATTCCGTTGCCGCCCTCCGAGTAGACGCCCACGGCGTAGAAGATCTCGGTGCCGTCGGCTAGGTGCACCGAGCCGTGGTAGCCGCCGAGGCCGTTCTTGGAGTCCGCGGCGTCACCGGCCTCGACCTTGATCACGCCCCGCTTGCGGCGCTTGAAGCCCTCGGCCGCCGACGCGCCGGCCGGAGGTGTGAATCCCGGCGAGAAGTTGTCGGACAGCACCACCCCCTGCGGCAGCATCATGCAAATCACCGTCTTAGCCGGATCGGCCGGGCCGAGCGCGCCCTGGCTGTGCAACTGCTGGGCCAACGCTTCGGCGGTGTCCTTGAACACCGTGCCAGGCGCGCCACCGTCGTGGACGGCCGACGGCAGCATGGTCGAGCTGATCGTCGCTCCCGGGAAATACTGGGCCATCACACTTTCCAGACCTGAGTCACTGAGCGCGGCCGAAAGCGCGTTGTCGATGTTCGTCATGTCCGACGTCGACCAGGCGGCAGTCCCTCCGACATAGCGGTTGACGAAGGTCAGGCTCGAGATCGTCGGACCGCCGAAGTTGGTCAGGTTCCAGCTCGGTTGCGGTTGAAAGCCCGGCGCCAAATGCCGCGACGGCTTCGCGCCGGCCGCTTGCGGCCGGGCCGGCGTGTGTTGGCGGCGTACTTGGCGATGCGCCTCGGACTCGGGCGAGAGCACGACATTGAGCGCGCGCCCCGAAGGGGCGGTCTCCATCACGGCGGTATCGGTCACGACTACCCCCCGGTTTCGTGGTGGCTGTGTTACCTCGGAGCGCTTGTGGCACGCCCCGCCACACTGTCCTCCGAGTATCTCCCCACGCTCGACCAGTGTCAAGCTTGCGTAAACGGTGATTTCGCGACATCTATGGGACACCAACCTTTACTCTTAACTCACAATCCTTCCTACTACCTACCAAAAGTGGTTGCCTATCCACTCAAACGGCTCTTGACAACCGTGATGTGGTAGAGCTAGCGTCGACGCTTCGAGGTTGAGCAAATTAGGGACGAGATGGGGTGCATCTCGTTTCTGCGCAGGAGTTGTCCATACGCTTTAGGGGGCGCGTTGTGACACACGGTAATCAGGTATTTCCCAAGAGTGACTAGATGAGCCTGGCCGGCATCGCCATTGTCGCCGCAGTGGCCGTCCTGGCCCTCCTCGCCGCCGTCGAGTTCATTGCCTGGGCAGCGAAGGTCCAGTCCTTCGTCGCCACGGTCGTCCTGGGCCATGATGGCCGGACGTCCACTTCCAAGACGTTCATCCTTCTGTGGACGCTGCTGGTCGGGTGGGCGCTGATCGCACTCCTGATCGCCGGAGAATTCGTTTCCACCCATGCCTGCGTCCCGCCGTCGGACATCGCAAACGCTGCTCAGAAGTGCAAGGCCGCGGCGGACGAGGTCGGGCTCCTTCAGGTCGGATGGCTGCATTTCCTTCATGCCGGACTCTCCGGCAGCTACCTGGTCCTGCTCGGCGTACCAGCTGCGGCCGGCATCGCCGCCAAGGGCATAACCCAGTCTCAGGTAACCGGGACAGGCTTCAAAGCGCCCAGACCACCCGAGGGGTTCGACCCCCTCACCAGGATCGCCGAGGTCTTCAGCGCTGACGATGGAAGCACCGATATCGGCGACTTTCAGTATCTGATCTTCAATCTCGTTACCGCGGCTTACTTTGTCTCCCAGTTCCTGAATCCCGACGGCAGCGGACTGCCGACCATCCCCGACACGTTGCTCGGGCTCACCAGCGTGTCCGCCGGGCTCTACGTCGGCAAGAAGGCGGTGACGCGCACGCAGCCGACGGTGACCGGCGTGTTTCCGCTGCCGCTGCATGACGGCCAGCAGTTCACCGTGATCGGTACAGATCTGACCGCCGATCCGGCGTCCCCCACCCCGACGGACCCCCAGGTCACCATTGACGGCGTTCCCGCCATCGACGTCGTGGCCGTGGGGACCAACCTGTGCGCCAAAGCTCCACCCAATGTTGGCTCGGCCGGCTCCCCGGTCATTCGTCACCTGCGGGTGTTGAACCCCTACGGGGGAATCTCGTCCGACTTCCCCGTGCAATGCCTGTAAAGCCCGCTCCAACGGACGTCTGACTAAGGAGTCACATGGACGCAGTCACGCAGACAGATTCTGGTTTCGCCTTCAGGGACCCGTCACAAAGCGATGCGGTCCAGAGTGCTTTTGCGGCTGTCCATCCGGCCGGACCCCTCGGTCCACTGGCGCAGCTGCCGGGTACCTGGAAGGGGCACGGCTTCAACACCATCTGGCGGCCACATCATGGCGGCCAGGACCGCTTTCTGGAATTGAATCTCACCACTGAGACACTCGTCTTCACCAAGATCAACGGCCCGATCCCCAACCGGGGATTCCTCATGCACGACATCGACATGTTCGGGCTCACTTACATGCAGCAGATATCCGAGACCAGCACCGGGGCCGGCCTCCACATTGAGCCCGGGATCTGGGCCCACGTGCCCCCGACCACCAATCCCAGCGAGCCGTCGACGGTGGTGCGCATGGCCTCCATCCCGCACGGCACGGTCATCCTCGCTCAGGGGACGACGCAATTCATAAATGGCGGGCCTCCACACATCCCCGACAACAACATCATTCCCTTCTTCATCGGTAGCCCTCCGCCCGCCAACTCAGACTTCCCGTCGGGAGAGCAGCAGTTTCCGGAACTCAACCTGTCGATTCCCACAGCGTTCCGCCTGGCTTCTCCCGGTGTGACGCAGGCCATGCTCAAGAACCCGAACAGTGTGCTCCAGGCCGCACTCGCGGGGCAGCACATCAAGAACAGGACCTTCATCCAGGTCTCGAGCAAGCACCATCCGATCCAGGGTGGGGGCACGGCGAACACCGCATTCCTGGCCGACGCATCGAACCCTCCCGGTGGCAACGCCCGTGCCGAGGAGGTCGATGCGATCTTCTGGATCGAAACCGTGGGAGCCCCTGGGCAGCCAGACAAGCTTCAGCTGCAGTACACGCAGCTCGTGCAGCTCGACTTCAACGGGCTCCGCTGGCCGCACGTCACAGTCGCAACCCTTCACAAGCAATGAGCGGCGTCGCACCACCGCCCAGGCGCCAAGCCGGCAGCTTGCCGTCCCCCGGTCAGCGCCCCGGCACGCCCAATGCCCAGATGCCGTTCGATCACATCATCGTCGTGATGATGGAGAACCACTCGTTCGACAATCTCCTTGGGGCCCTCCCGCTCTCTAACTCCAATGTCGACGGGCTGACGTTCGACGGCGCCGGCAACGCCCTGAACTCCAATCCGGGGACCAACCACATGCCGCCGGAGGTGACGGCGTTCCCGCTCCCGAACACCGCTCAAGCGAAGAACGTGTCGCAGACCTGGAAGGCGACTCACGCGCAGATCGCCGGTGGCCAGATGAACGGCTTCGTCAGGTCAGCCGGCGCTCTCGAACCGATGGGGTACTACACCCCCCAGGTTCTGCCGTTCGCGTACTCGCTGGCCAGCACGTTCACGGTGGCCGACCGCTGGTTCTCCTCGGCGCCGGCTCCCACCTATCCGAACCGTCGTTTCCTCCTCGCGGGCACCGCATACGGCTGCACGACCACCAGTGCGGGCACGCTGCTTGATTCCCCACCCCCACACGGCACGATCTTCGACCGCCTCTCCGAGGCGCACGTCAACTGGTGTAACTACTTCACCGATGTACCGATGACGGCAGTGATTCCGTCGATCGTCCTCAAACACACCGATCATCATGCGCACATCAGCAAGTTCTTTCACGATTGTCAGGCGGGCACCCTACCCGCGGTGAGCTTCGTGGATCCTGGCCTCGGGGTGACCGACACAGCCATCAAGGCACTGCCACCGCTGGTCAAGGGTGTTCTGGAGTTCCTCGGCGCCAACTTCCAGGACACCTCGCCGGGCCAGACCGAAGAGGACCCCCAGGACATGTACTACGGCGAGGCCTGGGCGCACAGCGTGATCGAGGCGGTACTGCAGTCGCCGCGGTGGGATCGCACCCTGCTCATCCACACCTACGACGAGCACGGCGGCTACTACGACCACGTCCCTCCCCCGGCCGCGATCCCCCCGGACAACATCGCACCAGCTCTTGCGCCGGGGGACCCTCCCGGCGGCTACGACCTCTACGGCCCGCGGGTCCCCGCCATCGTCGTCTCTCCCTATTCAAGACCGGGCGGCGTCACGAAGGAGATCCACGACCACACGTCGGTACTCGCCACGATCGAGGAGAAATGGAACCTCCCGGCGCTCACGCGGCGTGACGCCAATGCCAAGACCATCATGGACTTCCTCGATCCCGGGAATGCGGCCCTGCTGACTCCACCCGTCATCCAGGCCCCTCGCAAGCCTCCCGGCCTCTGAACTGAGCCGGGTCACGTGGCGTCGGCTGGCCGTGGTTGATCGTGGGCACCGGGCTGGCGGTGGTCAAGGCGGACGTACTCGTAGCGGTGCCGGACCATCGGGCCGAGGTGATCGGGCCGGCAACAGATCGTGCCTGGTGATCTGACCGAGCGCCCAGCGTTCGCTCGTCTCGACTACCCTGACTGATTCGTGAGGGGTCTGCCGGCTTGGGCGCGGGTCGCGGGGGTGATGTTCGGAGTCGGCTGGGGCGCCAATCAGTTCTCGTCGCTGCTCTTGGCCTATCGGCTGCATGAGGCTGTTTCTGAGAGCACGGCCGACGCTCTGTTTGGCGTCTATGCGCTCGGGCTGATTCCAGCCCTGCTCGTGATCGGGCCGATCTCTGACCTGCGGGGGCGCCGCCTGATCGTTTGCGTGGCCGCACTTCTCTCAGCAGTGGCCTCCCTGGCTCTGATTGTTGGGGAGCATTCTCTGCTCATGCTCTACGCCGGGCGATTTCTCGCTGGCGTCTGCAGCGGGGCGGCGTTCGCGGCGGGGACGGCCTGGATCAAGGAGCTCTCATCCGCCCCATACGATCGCAGCGCCGGCGAACAGGCCGGGGCGCGGCGGGCGGCGATCGCTCTCTCGGCCGGGTTTGGACTTGGGCCCTTGGTGGCCGGTCTGCTGGCCCAGTGGGCTCCGCACCCCCTGCTCACCGCCTATCTCCCGCACCTCGCCGTCATGCTGATCGCCGTGCTGGCCCTAGCTGGAGCGCCTGAGACGATCCGCCACCAGGCGGGGAGCCTGTCGCTGGGCGGTTTGCTTCGCGTGCCCTCGGCCGGACGTCTCCGCTTTGGCCGCGTCGTGGCACCGAGCGCGCCGTGGGTGTTCGCCGCGCCCTCGATCGGCTTTGCGGTTCTGCCGAGTCTGGTGAGTCATCACACCGCCGGTTTCAGGGTGGGCTTCGCGGCCGTGATCGCCGGGCTGACGCTGGCCCTCGGCGTGCTGATCCAACCCGTCGCCCGCCGGCTCGACCGCAGCGATGACGCGCGCGGCACGATCGCGGGTCTGGCCACGATCGGGGTCGGAACGCTGCTCGGAGCCCTGGCCGCGCACCTGCAGAGCTGGCCGCTGGTCGTCCCCGCCGCCGGACTGTTGGGCTGTGGCTACGGGCTGTGCCTGGTTTCAGGCCTGCTGGAGATCCAACGGCTGGCGCGCCCCGAGGATCTTGCCTCGCTCACGGCGATCTACTACGCCCTGACCTACGTGGGGTTCGCGGCACCGATCGTGCTGGCCGAGCTGAGCCGGCTGACCAGCGCTTCAATCCTGCTCGCCGCGACCGCCCTGCTCGTTGCGCTCACGATCACCAGGGTCCGTCGAAGCCTGCCTTCGGCCATGTAGTGGTTACTTCGCCCGCATGAAATCCGGGGCTGGGCCCTCAAGCCCGGTTACGACTTCGCGGAGCTAGCTCGGCGACGACGCGGGCGCTGGTCGGGCTCATCGGCCTCCTCTTGCCCTCCGGGCTCGTCTGACTCCTCGTCTTCGAAGTCCTCCTCATCCTCAGCCTCGGGCTCATCGTCGTCCTCTTGCCCTTCGGGCTCGTCTGACTCCTCGTCCTCGAAGTCCTCCTCATCCTCAGCCTCGGGCTCGTCGAAGTCCTCCTCGTCGTCCTCCGCCTCAGGCTCGGCGTACTCCTCGTCGTCGTGACCAGCATGCTCCTCGAGCCGGTCACGGAGGGATCCCACCATGTCCCGCCCGCGAGCGTTGACCAGGGCACGTCCTGCCGTGGCGAGACCCGCGCCCAACAACACCGCGCGTCCGGTCGAGAGATGCGGCTTCTTTGGCTCGGGGGGCGCTGGCGGTTGTGCTCCGGATTGTTTCAGAGCGTTCAGCGCCATTTTCAGGACCGTGGATCGCAAGTCGGCTGCCATCGCGTCCTCCTTCAGTTGTTGCTGCTGCGCGAACGCGAGCGTCGGTTAGATGAGGAGCCGCCCGAGGACCGGGAGCTACCCGAAGCGCGGCGTGAGCTGCCCGATCCGCTGCCACTGCCATTCCCGGACGAGCGGGAGCTGCGGCGGCGCGAGCCACTGCGGCTCGAGGCACCGGACGAAGACGCGCGGCTGCTCGAACCAGAGCGGCCGCTGCGCTGACTTGAGTCATCGTCGTCATCGGCGCTCCCACCGTTTGATGAGCGGCGCCCACGGCCACGCCGGCTTGCCGCCCGCGGCTTCTCCTCGTCCTCCTGCTCTTCATCCTCATCGCCTTCGGCGGAGCCCTCGGTGTCCTCTGCTTCCTGGAGGACCCCCTCGGGATCGGAGTACTCGCGATCCTTGTCGTAGCTTGGATCGTGCTCTTCGACGACCTCGCCGTCTTCGATCACGCCGCGCCACGCCCCACTCTCCTGCTCAGCCATCTCGATGAAGGCCTTGAAGCGATGCAGGTCGCCACGGGCGGCGCGCTTAACGTGGCGCATCCCCCGGGCCATCTTCTCGATCATGCCTCCGGGCTGGACATCAATGGCCAGCAGGACGCGAGTCAGATTCGGGCCGAGCTCGTGAAATGAGACGACCCCGGCGTGAGTGATTCCCTCGCTCACCTTCCATTTGATGCGCTCGTTGGGACGCTGGGTGTCGATCTTGGCCGTGAACTCTCGCTTCCGAGTCCAGATCTTGGCTTCAAAGGTGATCGTGCAGTCATCATCCTGGCTGGCCCGCACGACCCGGTGCATGAACTGGGGCCAGTCCTCGAACTGCGTCCACTGGTTGTAGACCGTCTCAATCGGCGCGGCGATGTCAATGCTCTGCTGAACCGGCATCCGCCGTCCCTTGCCGACGCCGAGGCCGCCGCCCTTGGTGCCGCCGCCTCCCCCACCGAAGGGAAGGGCATCCTTGACCGTGTCGGCCAGGACGCCGCTCGGGCCCCCGGCGTCATCGACCTTCTCTTTGACCTTGTCACCGAGGTCGGAACCGACCTTACCTCCCATGTTGGAGCCCAGGCCCTGAACCGCCTTGCCGGGCGACTTGACCAGATCCTGAACACCGTCCATGCCGGCGTTGCGAGCGAGCTTGCTCAGGCCCTTGGCCGCGGCGGGCGCCAAGGCGGCCACGCCGACACCAGCCGCGAGCCCCCGTGCGCCAGAACCGCCCTTCGATTTCGGACTGGGAAGCTTCTCGCTGACACCCTTTGAGTTCCCGCCGGCTCCCTCAAGCGAGCTGATGAGAAGCTCGCGCAGCGTGTCTTGCATGCTATTGGCCATTTCCTCTTCCCTCCGATTCTTGGACGTTCTAGAGGGGTACCCGGGGCGACCAAAGGGAAACGACGCCAGGTTTGCATGAACTCTCTCAACCCCAGTCAGGAATTCTGTTAACCGTGACAGTGACTGAACTTACTGTCACCGGTCAATCGTCGTCAAGGTCAGATTAGGCATCATGGACGTGTAGATCCGACGGGCAGGGGGTAGCACGACAATAGGTTTTTCTGCTCAAGAATCGTGGTCGCTTGGCTCGGACGTAGGAGCAGAGACCGATGTCGATCTCGATAGGGAGGATGACATGGCTGTCGAGAATGAAAGCGGCGCATCGCGTCGGGGTTCGTCCAATAAGCGCTCGCGCTCCGCAAATTCCTCGCCCCGGAGCTCCTCGGCGCGGAGCTCGGGTGCAGCGGCCAAGAGCGCGGCACCACGGACCAAGTCGAGCGCCAGCGCTAGCGCCAAGTCCGGTTCTCCCGCTCGCCCGAAGTCGACTTCTGGAACACCAGCGAAGTCCAGTGCGAAGCCGGCCACCAAGCGCAGCCCCGCAGCGGCCAAGCCCAGCCGCGCCAAGAGCGGGACCTCGCGGGCTCCGGCGGCCACGGCGCGCAAGTCGGGGGCGGCACGGACTCCGGCGGCCACGGCGAGTAAGACCGGCTCATCGCGCGCTTCCGCGGCTACGGCCCGCAAGTCTCCGGCGACCTCGGCCCGCAAGCCTGCTAAGTCGGACTCTTCAGCACGCCCAACTTCGCCGTCCGCAGATCGGGTGCAGAGGCTGTTCAACAGCCACGCCTCGAGCAGCAACGGCGGCGGGGCTTCGGGCTTGGCGCGCACCGCGCTGGACAAGGCGGCGATCCCGCTGGCCGGCATCACCGTCGGCGTCGCCGGGGGCATTGTCCTGGGCCGTTCGTCACTCCAGCGCAACCGCAAGACTCTCGGCTTGCCCGTCCCGACGCCGGGCCGCCGGGTCGACCTGCGAGGGCTCGGTCAGCAGATCGGGGAGGCCGGGCGGCAGTTCGCCAAGCTAGCTCAGGAAGTGCACGCCGTGCGCGAGAAGGCCGAGCAAATCGGGCGCGCGATCAGCTAGTCCGTGATGGCGACGACAGCCGCCAGGCCCACCCAGCAGAAGACCAAGTCCGCTCCCGCAGCGGACAAGGTCAAGCCGCCCCAGTCGGCCGGCAAGTCCGGTCGGCCGCGCAAGCCCGACAAGCCCAATAGCGGGGACGGCGCGCCGTCCAAGCCCGGGAAGAGCACCCGCGCAATGGGCACTGCCGTCGCCCGCCGCTCCTCTCCCAGCCCGATCGCCTCGACGGTCGCGCGTCATGCCCTGTCCGTTAGCACCGGACGCGTCTCCGAAGCCGCCCAGCGCGGAGCGCAAGCTGGCGAGCTGGCCCTGCAACTGGCTCGACAGAAGGCCATCGAGGTCACCAGTACGTCGGTCAAGGTCAAGACCACGCAGCGCCCCCCGATCCAGGCCGCCGTCGACGTGGCCGTTCCCAGCGCTGTGGCCTTTGGGGAGTGGATGCACCTCGAATGGCTGCCCGACGGGGGGAACCGGGTGCTCGATGTCGAGCGCGAGGGCGATCGCGAGCTCACCGGCCGCCTCCAGGGTGGAGAGGGTGAGGGCTGGCGGGCTGAGATCCTAGACGAGCGTGAGGAGGAGAGCTTCGCCTGGGAGTCGGTGCAAGGCTCCGACTGCGCCGGCCTGATCACCTTCCATGCCCTCAGCGAGAGACTGACGCGGATCGAGCTGAGCCTCGATGTCCGCCCGGTCAGCATGGCCCAGGCGATGGCCCTCGCCTCCCGCCTGGCCGACCGCCGCGTGATGGCTGACCTGCGTCGATTCAAGGCCCGACTGGAACTAATCAATCCTGATCTCTATGCGGACTCCGATGACGATGATGACTGACCAGGACACGCAGCCCGGTTAGTCAGACGGTCGATCGGAAAGCACCCCATCAACCACCCAGCCACGACCTGACGGAGGCTCACGATGTCAACCACCGCACTATCCCGGGGGGGCGGAAATTCCTACGTCTCCCGCTCGAGCTCGAGCGGTCTGTACGACGTGCTCGATCTGCTCCTCGACAAGGGCCTGGTCATTGACGTTTTTCTGCGCGTCTCCCTGGTCGGGATCGAGCTGCTCACCGTCGACGCCCGGATCGTGATCGCCAGCGTCGACACGTACCTGCGCTTTGCCGAGGCGGTCAATCGTCTCGATCTCGGAAACGCCGAGGGCGAAGGGCTCCCCGATCTCTTGCAGGACGCCACCGAGGGCGGCGCCGAGAGCAAGACCAAGGGCGTTCTGGAGGGAGCCAAGGAGAAGATCTTCGGCTCCGATGACGATGACAGCGACGACAAGAAGGACGATGACAAGGCTTCGAGCAGCAGCAGGCGGCGCTCGTCAGCAGCCTCGTCGCGCTCGGGCAGTGGCTCCGGGTCGCGCTCGGGCAGTGGCTCCGGGTCGCGCTCCCGTGCTTCCTCTCGCGGACGCTCGTCGAGCTGAAAACGGAGGCGGACGCGTTGGCGGTGAAATACGTCTACGGCGTGGTCCCGGCCGAGGCCAAGCTCCCCTCCCATCCGGGCATCGCCGGCAACTCGCTGGAGCTGGTCTGCAGCGACGGAGTAGCCGCGTTGGTCAGCGACGCTCCGGACGGCGAGTTGACCATGGGCCGCGAGGCAATGACCGCCCACGCGCGGGTGCTCGAGGCGGCCCATGCCCTGGGCACCGTACTGCCGATGCGCTTCGGGGTGGTCATGACCGACAAAGCAGAGGTGACGCGCAGCCTGCTCGAGTCACACCGAGAGGACCTGCTGGCCCAGCTCGAGGAGTTCAACGGCAAGGCCGAGCTGAAGCTGCGTGCCACCTATGAAGAGGAGCCGATGCTCCGGGAGGTCGTGCAGGAGGATCAGGATGTGGCCCGCCTGCGCGAGTCACTGCGCGGCGCGCCGCAGGACGCCACCTACTACGGGCGTATCCAGCTGGGCGAGCTCGTGTCGCGCGCCATCGAACGAAAACGCGAACACGACGCTCAGTCGCTCCTGGTGCAGCTGTCACCGCTTGCTCTCGCCACGGAGCTGACGCCGCCCCCGCACGAACGGATCGTGCTCAACGCGTCCTTCTTGGTGGACCGCGTCCGGATGACTGAGTTCGATGCCGCCGTAGAACGGGTGGGAGAACGACAGGCCGGGCGGATGCGGTTCAAGTACACCGGGCCGCTGCCGCCACATTCGTTTGTCAAGTTCGAGCAGGCGGGCTGACGTGGGTCTGTTCACCGGCCTGCTCACTTTGCCGCTGGCGCCCGTGCGGGGTGTGGTGTGGGTCGCCGACAAGCTGATGGAGGAAGCCGAACGCGAGCTCTACGATGAGGATCGCATTCGCGCCGAGCTGATACAGCTCGAATTCGAGGCCGAGGAGGGTGAGCTGAGCGAGGCGGAGGTCCAGACCCGAGAGGACGCGCTGCTCGAGCGCCTGGCCATCAGCCAATCACGCCGGGCCGGGTCGGCCCCGGGATGGCAAGTAACCGATCTGGAGGGAAACGACCCCTATGCCTGAACAGAGCTCAGC
>JBOGYN010000163.1:0-8550 GCA_050696855.1 Solirubrobacteraceae bacterium
TCCCCGAGGAGGACATCCGCTTCGGGGCCGGCACCTCCGCTGACCTCACCTGGAAGCAGATGCTCGACACGTTCTCGTGCACCGAGTGCGGCCGCTGCCAGGACGCGTGCCCCGCGTTTGCCACCGGCAAGGTGCTCTCGCCCAAGCTCCTGATCATGGGGCTGCGCGACCAGGTCTTCGTCGACGGGGGTGCGTTGGTCACCGCCCGTTCAGACGCCGCCGGGACTGACACCCCAGCGCTCGATCTGGCGGCTCTCGTCCCGGGCGCGGTGCCCGAGGAGTCGGTCTGGGATTGCGTGACCTGTGGTGCCTGCGTGCAGGCCTGTCCGGTCTCGATCGAGCACGTGGACCACATCGTCGATCTGCGCCGCCATCTCGTCATGGTCGAGTCCAGCTTCCCGTCCGAGGCCGAGCCGATGCTGCGCGACGTCGAGCGCAACTCCAACCCCTGGGGTAAGGCCCAGTCCGAGCGCGCCGACTGGGCGGCCTCGCTCGGCGTGCCGATCCTGGAGCCGGGCGATCCGGCCCCCGAGTACCTCTACTGGGTGGGGTGCGCGAGCTCGTTTGACGAGCGCGCCCGAACGACGGCCGAGGCGACCGCTCGTCTGCTCAAGAAGGCCGGGGTGCAGTTCGCAATCCTCGGGCCCCGCGAGGCGTGCACCGGGGACCCGGCCCGGCGGATGGGCAACGAGTACGTGTTTCAGGCCTTCGCCGAGCAGAACGTCGCCACCCTGAACGAAGCCGGGGTCCGCAAGATCATCACCAACTGTCCGCACTGCTTCAACACCCTGGGCAACGAGTACCCCGACTTCGGCGGCGACTACGAGGTCATTCACCACTCCGAGGTGCTGGCCCGTCTGGTGGCCGAGGGCCGGCTGACCCCCCAGCGCTCCGAGGGGCTCAAGGTCACCTACCACGACTCCTGTTACCTGGCCCGTCACAACGACGTGCTCGCCCCGCCCCGGGACCTGATCGGGGCGGTCGGTCAGCCGGTCGAGATGGCCCGCAGCGGTAAGGAGACGTTCTGCTGTGGAGCGGGCGGGGCCCACATGTGGATGGAGGAGCGGGGCAGCGCGATCAGCGAGAACCGGGCTCGCGAGGCGGTGGCCACCGGCGCCGACACGCTGGCCGTCGCGTGCCCGTTCTGCACGGTGATGCTCGATGACGGCGTCCGCAGCGCCGGCGAGACGATGCGCGTGGCCGACGTGGCCACATTGCTGTCCGAGGCAATCGACGACCTCTGACCGCGACGGCCCGCGGTCCGGACCGGTGCCGCACAGTTGGGGCCTTGAGGACACCTCGGTCCTACATGCCCAAACGGGGCCACTCCACGGGCCGGATCGGCGTGGCGGTGCGGCTAGGCCGCCTCTGCCGAGGTTGTGGTGGCTGCGGCGGTGGTGGCGACGGTGAGCAGCATTTCGAGCTCGCGCTCGAGGCCGCCGACGCCGACCGCGCGCTCCACGAGCGGCAGGCCCAGGGTGCGGGCGGCCCGCTCCGCGCACGCCCGGGTCGCCGGGGTGGGGCGCTGGGCCAGCCACATGACGCGCGTGTAGTGGCGGAAATACTCGTTGCGGAGCTCGGGGTAACGGTCGAGGCCGAGCTCGCGGAGTACCGTGTGCTGGAAGGTGCGGGCCAGGAAGTCGGTCAGGAAGTAGGTGCCCGGCTCGTCCGCTAGCGCCGTCGCCACCTCGTCGCCTGCGAACACGTCATAGCAGTGATTGCCGGCCAGGCGGGGGAGGCCGAGTGCGTCCAACGCACCGTTGGTGCCGCAGTCCGCGTAGGCGAGGGCGACGACGTCATGGCGCGCCCGCAACGCAGCGATCGCGGGCGCGATGTCCGAGGGGCGGTTGTGCAGGAGCGCGTCCACCGGAATGACCTCGACGTCCCAGCCGCGGCGGCGTGAGATCGCGACCACGTCGAAGGCGAGCGCCCCGCACGCGACAACCGCAGCGGTCATCCCGGGAAGGCCAGCTGGTCGATGAAGCGGTCGTTGAAGTCCGCGCGTCCGGAGAGCTCGACGTACTCGACCTCGACCAGGATCGACTCGGCCTCGGCCCGCTCGCGCAGCGACAGGGCGGCGATCTTGGCGCCCTCGCCGGCCACGTTGCCCGCCGAGACGATCCGAGGCAGGGCAAGCTTGGGCACGAGCCCGATCCGCACGGCGCTCAAAGGTGTCAGGAAGGCCCCGAAGCTCCCGGCGAGCAGGACCTGGGTGATGTCCTCCGGCGTCACCCCGAGCTCTGCCATCAGGATCTCCCAGCCGGTGGCGATCGAGGCCTTGGCGAACTGCAGCTCGCGGACGTCACGCTGGGAGAGGAAGATCGAGTGCGCTGGGTCCTCGTCGCGCCAGTGCAGGACGAACACGCGCTCGGCGCCGATCTTGGTCAGCCGCGTGGCCAGGGCGGGGAACAGGGCGGCGGCGTCCTCGTCGGGGATGAAGCGCCCGGAATGGTCGAGCAGCCCGGACTGCACGAGTTCGGCCACGGCATCGACCAGGCCCGAGCCGCACATCCCCACCGGCTCGGCGTCGGCGATGACCTGGAGGGACAACGAATCGTCGGCGATCTTCACGCCCTCGATCGCCCCTTCGGCCGCGCGCATCCCGCAGCGGATCTGGGCCGCTTCGAAGGCCGGACCGGCCGGAGCCGCGGTGGCCACCACCCGATCAACCGAACCGAGGGCGATCTCGCTGTTGGTCCCCACGTCAATGAACAGCCGCAGCCGACGGTCGCGAGTGAGCCCGGTGGCGAGCATCCCGGCCACGATGTCGCCGCCCACGTAGGCGCCCAGCGAGGGGAACACGAAGGCGGGAGCGCGCGGGTGCACCGAAACGCCGAAATCGGAGGCGCGGCACGGCGGGAAGCGGTGGGTGGCGACCACGAAGGGGGCCATCGAGAGCGGCTCGGGGTCGATCCCGAGCGCCATCTGCATCATCGTGACGTTGCCGCACACGGTGATCTCATAGACCTCGCGGCGGTCCACCTCGGCCTCGGCCAGGACCTCGTCACACAGGGTGGCCATCGTCTCGTGGGCGCGCTCGCGCAGCTGACCGAGCGCGGTCTCGTCCATCATCGTGGCCGAGATGCGGGTGATCACGTCGGCGCCAAACGGCTGTTGGCGGTTGAGCATCGAGCGCACGGCGGCCGGTTGCCCGCTCTCGAGGTCCAGGAGCGTCGCCACCACGGTCGTCGTCCCGAGGTCAAACGCGATCGCAAAGCGCCGGTCGGTGGTGTCACCCGGCTCGAGCTCGATCAGCTCCTGGTCGCAGACGACGGCCGTGACATCGAAGTGGGCGCGGCGCAGGCTGCCGCCCATCGTGCGCAGTAGCTCGACGGTGGCGTAGGGCTCGAGATCCTCGAGTGCGTCCTGGACCCGCTTGAGGTCGGGCCGCTGGTCTTCGAGCGTCGGCTCCTCCAGGACCAGGTGGCGCTTCTGCACCGACGGGCGCAGGATGACGTGGCGCCCGACCCCGACCAGCGCCGCCTTGGGGCGGGTCTGCAGCGGCGGCACCTCGACCACGACATCGTCGCGAGCGCTCGCCCGGCAGGCCAGACGCCAGCCTTCGCGTAGCTCCTGGGTCGTGAAGGCGCGCGGATCGACGTTTGACACCGGCACGTCGCCCGAAACGATCCGTACCTTGCACTTCTTGCACGTGCCGTGACCGCCGCACGTCGAGTCGATGGCGATCCCGTTCCAGCTGGCGGCGTCGAAGATCGGGGTGCCGCTGGGCACCCGAACTTCTCCCCCGTCGGGCAGGAAGCGCAGGCGAACCCGCTGCGCCCCGTCCTCGGGGGCGATCTCGATCTCGCGTTCGATCGGGCGTCGCTTTGGGGCCATGGCACTCACGCTGCCGGCACGCCTTCCCGAGCGGTACCGGCGGCCGCCTCGTCCGCTTGGCGCTTGCGGTGGGCGGCGATCCAGCTGGAGCCCCAGGGATCATGGCCGAGGAGCAGATCGGCGGCGCGCACGGACTGAACGCAGACCTCGGCCGTTGACATGATCGCGCTGGTCAGCCCGGCGGCCATCGCCATCGGGAGAAAACCAGCGTTGAGCACGTGGCGCCGGGGGAGGCCAAAGGAGACGTTGGAGGCGCCCAGGCACATGTTGACCCCGAGCTCTTGGCGGATCAGCGCGATCGTCGTCAGCGTGATCGTGACTGCGTCGGTGGCCGCCCCGACCGTCATCGCCAGCGGGTCGATCAGTACGTCCTCGGGCTTGATGCCGTAGTCACCCGCGACGCTGACGATCTTGCGGGCGCACTCCAAGCGCTTCTCAGGCGTCTCGGGGATGCCGGTCTCGTCGTTGGCCAGCCCGATCACGGCGGCGTCGTGACGGGCCACGAGGGGGAGAATCTCCTCCAGGCGCTCGTCTTCGGCGGTGACCGAGTTGACCAGCGCCCGGCCCTCGTAGATCGAGAGGCCGGCCTCGAGCGCTTCGATCACCGATGAGTCGATGCAGATCGGCACGTTGACGGCGTCCTGGACGGTGCGCAACATCGCCTTGAGCAGGTCGGGCTCGTCGACCATCGGGATGCCGGCGTTGACGTCGAGCATGTTGGCGCCCGCGGTGACTTGGGCGAGCGCGTCGGCGGTCACGGTCGACAGGTCTCCGCCGCGCAGTTCCTCGGCGAACTTCTTGCGCCCCGTAGGGTTGATGCGCTCGCCGATCACGCAGAAGGGCTGGTCGGCCCCGATCGTCACGCTACCCGAGCGCGACCGAAGGACGGTGTCCATGACTCTCACTTTCGTTTCGGGGCTTGATTCCGAGCCGTTCACACAGCTTCGCGATCCCGGCGTCACGGCGAAAAGAGATGAAGTGCAGCCCCGCCACGCCTGGTTGGGCCATGGCGTGGGCGGCCAGCTCGTAGGCGATCTCGAAGCACTCGGCTTCGGGTTCCGACGCACCGGCGACGCGGTCCACGTAGGAGGGCGGCACATCGATGCCGGGGACGCTGGAGGCGACGAAGCGCATGCCGCCGACCGAGCGCAGAATGCAGATCGACGGGATCAGGGCGATCCGCTCGCTGAGCCCGGTGTCGTGGGCGGCGATCATGAAGCGCTCGAGCAACTCGGTCCGGTAGCAGAGCTGAAGCTGCAGGAAGCGCGCTCCGGCTAGGGCCTTCTTGGCCGCCCGCCGGACCCGGTACTCGAGCGGAGGCGCGCTGGGGTTCTCGACCGCGCCGACCAGAAAATGTGGGGCGGGGGAGAGGGGACGGCCCGACAGGTAGCGTCCGCCGGACAGGATCCGGGCCAGGGCGATCAGCTGCACGCCGTCGAGGTCGAAGACTCGCTTGGTCTCGGGCTCATCCCCGGCCGTGACGTCGTCACCGGTCAGGCAGCAGAGGTTCTGCACGCCGTGCATGGCCGCCCCGACCAGGTCAGACTCCAGCGCGAGCCGGTTGCGGTCACGGCAGACCATCTGCATGATCGGCTCCACGCCGGCTTGGCGCAGACCGATCGAGACCGCCAGCGGCGAGCAGTGGGCGTGGGCGGAGGGATTGTCGGTGGCGTTGAAGGCGTCGACGTAGGCCCGCATCGGCTCGAGCTGGCGCTCGATCTCCGCCTGGCCGCCGGCGTCGATCACCGGCATCTCGGCCGTGACGACGAAGTCGCGCCGCGTCAGCTTCTGCTCAAGGAGCGACATCAGGGCTGGCCGCCCATCCCGCTGGGGTCTTTCGGTCCCGGCCGCTGAACAGGTTCAGCCAGGCCGAGTCGCCTTCCAGCGTGCGGTCAACCGGGGGACGCAGCTCGTCGAAGTGCCCGCGCCAGAGGGGGAGGCGCTCGGACCGCTCGTAGGCCTTCAGCCACACACAGCGCATCTCGGGGTTGACCTCGCAGTTGCCGTTGGCCCGGACGCCGCCGCACGGGCCGTTGCGCAGCTGCTTGGGACAGGTCATGGGGCAGGTCAGCCCGGTCGAGTGCAGGACGCACTGCCCGCACATCTGACACCCCCAGACCGGGGCCTTGACGGCGTGCTCGGCCCGCGCCAGGAGCCCTTTCGCGGCTGGCGCGACCGTGTTCATGCCGGAACTCGGTTGCGACGCAGCTGGATCAGCTCCTTGGCCATCTTGACCGCCGAGGAGGCATCGGCCGAGTAGCCGTCGGCGCCGACCGCGTCGGCATATTCCTGGGTGACCGGGGCTCCGCCGACCATCACGATTACGTCTTCGCGGATGCCGGCCTTCTCGAGCGCGTTGATGTTGGCCTTGAACATCGGCATCGTCGTGGTCAGGAAGGCCGAGAACCCGACCACGTCGGGGTTATGCTCGCCGATCGCGGTCACGAACTTCTCCGGGGGAACGTTGACGCCGAGGTCGATGACCGTGAAGCCGGCCCCCTCGAGCATGATGTTGCAGAGGTTCTTACCGATGTCGTGGACGTCGCCTTTGACCGTGCCCATCAGGAAGGTGCCGACCTGCTGGGTGTCGGTCTCGGCCAGGAGCGGGCGCAGGATGTCCAGCGCGCCCTGCATGGCCCGGGCGGCGATCAGCATCTCGGGGACGAAGTAGTCGCCGCGTTCAAAGCGGGCGCCGACCTCCTCCAGGGAGGGGATCAGGGCGTCATAGAGCATGCGCTCGGGCTCGAGGCCAGCTTCGAGTCCGGCGTTGACGCCGTCGGTGACGGCCGGGGCGTTGCCGATCAGCGTCTCCTCATAGAGCAGCTGCAGGGTCTCCTCGTGGGTCATGCCGCGTGTTCTCCTTGGTCTGGGTTGCCGAGGCGGCGGCTCAGGGTGCGTGCCTCCTCGATCAGGGTGGGCTTGAGCTCGGCGATCCGCGCCGGCGTCATGCGCATCGTCGGTCCCGAGATACTCAGCGCGGCAACCACCTCTCCGCCGGCGCCACGGACCGGGGCGGCGATCGCGGCCAGGCCCAGCTCGAGCTCGTCGACGGCGATGGCGAAGTCCTCGCGCCGGACGACCTCCAGCTCGGAGCGCAACTTGCGCGACGGCGCCACCGGGGCGGGGCCATCGTCGCCGACCTCACGAGCTGCGAAGGTGGCGCGTCCGAAGGCCATGAACACCTTGCCCACGGCGGTGGTGTGGAAGTCCACCTGGCGCCCCAGCCACTGACCGGTGCCCAGGAAGTGGCGGCTGTCGACCTGGGCGACGTGCTCGACTCCGTGCCGCGTGGGAACGGCGAGGTTGATCGTCTCCCCGCTGGCCGCGCCCAACTCATCCAGCGAGCTGCGGGCGAGGTCGACGACGCTGCGCTCGAGCAGGCTGCGCTCGGCCACCCGGAGGATCGCCGGGCCGGGCCGCAGCCGGCCTCGCTCACCGTCCTGCTCGACCAGGCCCTGACGCTCGAGTGCCGAGACCAGTCGTGAGGCAGTGCTCTTGGGAATGCCGCTGGCGCTGGCCAGCTCGGTCAGCGCGACCGGCTGCTCGGACTCGAGTACCCGGAGCAGCAGTTCGGCGCCACGGTCGATAGCGGTGGTACCGCGAGCGGCGGCGTCGGACTCGGAAGTTTGGTGGAACTGTTGTTCCATGCCGGATATATTAGGGCTCACACGCGCCGAGTCAAGCGCTGCACCACAACCTCAGAGGGAGACACCGCATGTTCGTCAACGCCATGCCCCGCTACGAGATCCTCAGCGAGGAGGCGATGGCCATCCTCGACCGGGGTTGGCGGCGGATCGTCTCTGAGCTGGGAGTCGAGTTCCTGCTCCCCGAGGCCGTCGAGTTGCTGCGGGAAGCCGGGCAGATCGTCGAGGACGAGAATCGGGTCCGCTTCGATCCCGAATTCATCCTCGAGCAGGTGGCCAAGGCGCCGCGCGAGTTCGACCTCCAAGCGCGCAACCCGGTTAACACCCTGCACATCGGGGGCGACCACATGGCCTTCGCCCCCGTTTATGGCTGCCCGTTCATCCGCGAGGGCGACGTCCGGCGCGATGCCAAGATGGCCGACTTCGAGAACCTCGTCCGCCTCGCCCAGACCTTCCCCGAGCTCGACTCACCGGGCGGCACGATCTGCGAGCCCGAGGACCGGCCGCTGGATTCGCGCCACCTCGACATGGTGTTCGCGCTCCAGACCCTGAGCGACAAGCCCTACATGGGGTCGGTCACCTCTGGTCCCAACGCCGCCGACACGGTCCGCATGGGGGAGATCCTGTTCGGCGGCCGGGAGGCGATCGAAGCGATGCCGGCCTCGATCTCCCTGATCAACGTCAACTCCCCGCTGCGCTACGACGACCGGATGCTGGGAGCGATGTTCGAGTACGTCAAGGCCGCGCAGCCCGTGATCCTGACCCCGTTCCTGCTGATGGGGGCGATGTCGCCGGTGTCGCTGCCGGCCACACTGGTCCAGCAGATGGCCGAGGCCCTGGCCGGGATCGCGCTCTCACAGTTGATCCGGCCCGGTGCGCCCGTCGTCTTCGGCTCATTTTTGTCAAACACCGACATGCAGTCGGGGTCCCCCTCCTTCGGGACCCCCGAGTCGGGCATCGGCGTCCTGTGCACGGGGCAGATAGCGCGCCACTTCGGGCTGCCCTGGCGCGGCGGCGGCGCGCTCAACGCCTCCCAGACCGTCGACGCCCAGGCCGCCTACGAGTCGCT
>JBOGYN010000164.1:0-1953 GCA_050696855.1 Solirubrobacteraceae bacterium
GTCCTGGCCCACGCGATCGCCCGGCGCGGGGCCCAGCCGATCTTCGCGATCTGCGGCGGCAGGCTGCCGATCTGCGACGTGATGACAGTCGATGCGGCTCCGCCCATGCCGTGTCATTCATGTCACGAATACGCCCGCAGTTCAGTCCGGGCGGCAGGGTTCGAGGCGGTGTCGATGCGCGATCTCGTCGATGTCGGCGCCCTGGTGACCGGGGCCACCAGCCTAGTCGCCGGCTTGGACACCGTGCGAGACTGTGAGGACTTCGTGGCGGAGGGTCTCCCGTTGGGCAGGTTGGTGCGCATCTCGGCGGCCTGGTTCTTGTCACGGGGTACCCTGCCCGACACCCGTCCGGTCCTGCACACGTACCGTTCATTCCTCGTCAGTGGCATTGTGGTCGCATCTGCAGCGCGAGCCATGCTCGATCGCGTTCGACCGGATCGGGTCTTCATGCTCAATGGCACCTTCTTCGCTGAGAGCATCATGATCGCGCTGGCAACCCAGCGCGGCCTGCCCTACACGACATACGAGAGGGGCTTCGTCCAGGACAGCGTTGTGATGACCCCGAATGCGGCTGCGTGCTACCTGATGGTGCCGGACGAGTCATGGGCACGAGCTCGCGATGTCGCGCTCAGTCACGAGGAAGCTGAGGCTGTCGAAGCATATCTTGGGCAACGCAGCCGGGGAGAGGGGACCCTCGACAACTTCTGGCGCGATCGTGTCGAGAACGTCCCGCAGATCCGCCACGAGCTGCGACTTGATGCGGACCGCCGGCTGGCCGTAATGTTCTGCAACGTGCTGTGGGACAGCGCTGTCCTCGAGAGGGACGTGTGCTTCCAGTCGATGAGTGACTGGGTCGTCGCTGGCATCCGCTGGGCAGCAACTCACCCCGAGCTGGACTTGGTGGTGCGCATCCATCCAGGCGAGGTGCAACTCACCAACCACCCCACGCGGGAGCGCATGGACGACCAGATCGCGACGCGCCTTCCTTCACTACCCCACAACGTTCGAGTGGTAGCGGCCGACGACCCGATCAGCTCATACGTGCTCATGGATGAGGCAACCGTGGGACTTGTCTACTCCTCCACGGTGGGGCTCGAACTGGCGACCCGCGGGATTCCCGTCATCGTTGCGGCAGAAGCACACTACCGCGGGAGAGGCTTCACCATGGACCCGGTCACAGCCGAAGAGTATTGGACGGCGGCCGACCGCGTTCTCCACTCTCCCCCGGAACCAACCGAGCGTGAGCGCACGCGACGGCTGGCGCTCCGGTATGCCGCGCTCTTCTTCTTCCGCTTCCACAATACGCTCGACGCCGTACACGAGGAGGGCCGGAGCCGACCGCGGGTACGAGCGCAGTATGCGTCGGAACTCGATCCGGGCCATGATGTTGCTCTCGATCGACTGGTAGCCGGCATCCTTGAAGGTGTGCCACCCGTCGCCCCTGCCGGTGCTCCACAGGGCACTGGCGCGCACCACGTGCCTTGGCCGGACCGAGCCTAGCCATGCGCATCTAGACTGGCATGGTGAGCTCGCGGCGGCGCCTTGAACTCCCTTTTCGCGGGACGCCTGCATGACCGCGACCCACGCCCGTCTCCGCGCTGACCGATCCGTGACGATGAGGTCCTTGGAACACGGGGACATCGAGGACATCCGCGTCTGGCGCAACGAGCAGATGGACGTGCTTCGCCAGTCTCAGCCGCTCACCGCGCAGGAGCAGGAGCTGTGGTGGCGCACGGTGTACCAGATGGAAGCGACTGCTGAGCCCCCTCGCCAACTGCTCTTCGTCATGCGTGAATCCGAGCGGCGGATGGCGTATGGGGGATTCACCAACATCGAATGGAACGTGCGCCGTGCGGAGATCTCGTTCCTGGCCGCCACCGCAACCGCAGCCGCCCCTGATGAATACGAGCCGACACAACGCCGCTTCCTTGAGTTTCTCATCGACTTCGGATT
>JBOGYN010000165.1:0-3967 GCA_050696855.1 Solirubrobacteraceae bacterium
ATCGCCACCGCCAGCGCCGGGGGCGCCAGCGCTGCGCTGGCCAACACGGCCGCCGGCGGGAGCTTGACTCGGTGACGGAGCAATGGGGCCGCCGCCCCCGCCACCGTGAGGGCCCAGGCACTTGCTCTGATGGCCCTGGAGATGCGCAAGGGGCGGCCAGTATAGGGACGGCGCGGGCGGCTTCGAGCGTCCGCGCGGGGGCGGCGTGATCACGTTCCACCGCCCTTTGTGACAGATGCATCACGGTCAAGGCCCTGACCTAGGCGGCGTCACGCCTGCCCCGGTGAGAGATAGAATCCCGCCGCCTTGCGACCTGACGTTCATCGCGCAGCCCCCCGACGCCGCGGCATCACTCCCCCCCGTTACCGGCTGGGCTCACGGTTGCGCATGGCTCTCGCCCTGCTGGCCGTGGCCCTGCTGGTGTCGCTGGCTCTGGCTCCCGAGGCCCTGGCGAACTTCCTCACCCCCAAGTCGGGCGGATCGCCCAACGCCAACGAGATCGACTCGCTCTACAAGATCGTGCTCTACATCGCGGCCGTGGTGTTCGTGATCGTCGAGGGCGCGCTCGTGTATTCGGTCTACAAGTTCCGCGCCAAAAAGGGCGCCGTCGCCGCCCAGATCCACGGCAACACCCGACTGGAGATCGGTTGGACGCTGGCCGCGGCGCTGATCCTGGTAGTCCTCACCGTGGTCACCTTCATCAAGCTGCCCGGCATCGTCAACCCGCCCAACTCCGACGCCAACGGGCTGGTGCTGTCGGCCTCGGTCACCGCTCCCACGCCCCCCAACGGCAAGAAGCTCGACGTCTGCGTCCAGGGCCGCCAGTTCATCTGGCGCTACACCTACGGGACCGGCTGCCTGAACAGCGCCTACACCAAGAAGCTTCCCTACTCCTACCAGGAGATGGTGGTCCCCGAGCACACCACGGTCGTGCTCTCGATCCAGTCCACCGATGTGATCCACTCCTGGTGGGTGCCTGAGCTGGGCGGCAAGGTCGATGCCGTGCCTGGCTACACCACCTACACGTGGTTCAAAGGCCTGCACACGGGCACCTTCCGCGGCCAGTGCGCCCAGCTGTGCGGCAACAACCACGCCTCGATGACCGCGCTGGTCAAGGTCGTGACGACGCAGCAGTACCAGAGCTGGATTCAAACCCAGGAGAAGCAGATCTCCACCGCCAACGCGCAGGTCAGCTCCCTGCGTCAGACCCTGACCGCCCAAGGCAACCTAGGAAGCTAGTCAATGGCCCTCGAGTTCTCGCTCCGTCCCGCCCCCCAGGTGACCACCCACGAGGTCGCCACCCCGCGCAAGACCAAGCTCTGGGTCGACTGGGTGACCACCACCGATCACAAGAAGATCGGGATCATGTACCTGATCCTCACCTTCGTCTTCTTCTGCCTGGGCGGAGTCGAAGCGCTGATGATGCGCCTGCAGCTGAGCGTGCCCAACAACACGCTGCTCACCTCCGAGCATTACAACCAGCTGATGACGATGCACGGTACGACGATGGTCTTCCTGTTCGTCGTACCGGTGATGGCGGGCTTTGGCAACTACTTCCTGCCGCTCATGATCGGCGCGCGGGACATGGCCTTCCCGCGCCTGAACGCGCTGTCCTTCTGGTTGCTGCTGCTCGGCGGAATCGTGTTCTACATGACCCTGTTCTTCAAGCCGCCCAACGCCGGCTGGTGGAGCTACCCCCCGCTCTCAGAGTCGCTCTATTCCCCCAGCGGTGGCCAGGACGCCTGGATCTTCCTGATCCACATCACCGGTATCTCCTCGGCACTCGGTGCGATCAACTTCTACGCCACGATCGTCAACATGCGCGCGCCCGGCATGACCTGGGGCCGGCTGCCGCTGTTCGTGTGGGGACTACTCGTGTACGCGCTGCTGCTGATCATCGCGATCCCCGTCGTCGGGGCCGCCGTGACGATGCTGCTCACCGACCGGCACTTCGGCACGCACTTCTTTGACCCCACCGCCCACGGCTCGCCGATCCTGTGGCAGCACCTGTTCTGGTTCTTCGGCCATCCCGAGGTCTACATCATGATCCTGCCCGGGTTCGGGATCATCTCCGAGGTCATCCCGGTGTTCTCGCGCAAGCCGATCTTCGGCTACAAGGCGATCGCCGCCTCGACCGCGGTGATCGCCTTCTTGGCCACGCTGGTCTGGGCGCACCACATGTTCGCCTCGCCGGTCCCGATCGTCGTGCTCGGCTTCTTCATGCTCAGCTCGTTCCTGATCGGAGTCCCCACCGGCGTCAAGATCTTCAACTGGATCGCGACCCTGTGGCGGGGCTCGATCGTGATGACGACCGCACTGATGTTCGCGGTCGGGTTCATCGCGATCTTCACAATCGGCGGCATCACCGGGATCTTCCTGGCCGTCTTCCCGGTCGACTGGCAGCTCACCGACACCTACTTCGTGGTTGCCCACTTCCACTACGTGCTGATGGGCGGATCCGTGTTCACGGTCTTCGCGGGCGTCTACTACTGGTTCCCGAAGATGACCGGCCGGATGCTCAACGAGCGCCTGGGCAAGGCCTCGTTCTGGCTGATGTTCATCGGCTTCAACGCGACCTTCTTCGTCCAGCACGCCCTCGGCCTGTCCGGGATGCCGCGGCGGATCTACACCTACCAGCCCGGGCTCGGGTGGTCGACCTACAACCTGATCTCGACGATCGGATCGTTCATCCTCGGCGCCGGGGTCCTGGTCACGATCGGCAACGTCGCCCGGAGCTTGAAGACCGGGAGGATCGCCGGCCCGGATCCATGGAAGGGCAACACGCTGGAGTGGTTCACCTCCTCCCCACCCCCGGTCAACAACTTCGATGCGATTCCGCGCGTGCGGTCGATCGAGCCGATGCGGGACATCCGCCGCCAGGTCGAACGCGAAACGGGTGCGACCCAGAAGACCGGCGGCAGCGAGCAGTTCGCCCGAGCGTGACCGCCTCGACCGCCACCGCATCTGCCCCCACCCGCCTGCGGGCCCGGCAGCTGCTGGCCGACTATCTGTCGTTGACAAAGCCCAAGGTCCAGTCGCTGCTGCTGCTGACCACGGTGACGACGATGGAGGTGGCCGGGAGCCCCTCGGTTTCGAGGATCGCGATGACCTGCCTGGGCGGGTACCTGTCGGCCGGCGGGGCGGGCGCGGTCAACCACTACTGGGATCGCGACATCGACGCCCAGATGAAGCGCACGGCCAGTCGGCCGATCCCGTCCGGCCGGATCAGCCCGGGTGCCGCGCTGCGCTTCGGACTCTCGCTCGCGACGCTCTCGTTCGTGCTCATGACGGCCACCGTCGGGCTGCTCGCCGCCTCGCTGGCCCTGGGTGGGTTCGTCGGCTACGTCGGGGTCTACACCATGTGGCTCAAGCGCCGGACACCCCACAACATCGTCATCGGCGGCGCCGCCGGAGCGATGCCGCCCCTGGTCGGCTGGGCGGCGGCGCGGGGCTCGCTGTCCTGGACGGCCGTCTACCTGTTCGCGATCGTCTTCTACTGGACGCCCCCGCACTTCTGGGCGCTGAGTCTGCTGATGAAGGACGAGTACGCGGAGGTCGGAGTACCGATGCTCCCGGTGGTCCGGGGCGAGCGCGAGACGCGGCGTCAGATCCTGCTCTATTCGCTGCTGCTCTACGCCGTCACCCAGCTGCCGTTCTGCGCCGGCGCCTTCGGTGGCGTCTATCTGGTCAGCTCGATGACCCTGGGCGTGGCCTTTCTGGCCGGCGCCGTCCTCCTCTACCGGCGCGCCGACCGCCGGGCGGCGCTGCGCCTGTATCTGTTCTCGATGCTCTACCTGGCGCTGCTGTTCGGCGCGATGGTCGCCGACGTCAAGCTCTGAGAGGCTCCTCCGCCCACCCTCGGACTCCTCCGCCCACCCTCGGACTCCTCCGCCCACCCTCGGACTCCTCCGCCCACCCTTAGCCCCCAAGTCACTAGGATTCCCCGCCATGGACAGAAAGCTCGCTC
>JBOGYN010000166.1:0-1759 GCA_050696855.1 Solirubrobacteraceae bacterium
CGGTTGGACCGATCAACGATCCAGATCTGCCGAGCTGTTCTGGAGTCCACGACCGTGCCCACCCAGTGGCTTTCCAGGGCACCGTCAACCGCCCGCTCGCGCTCGGTCGAGTCAGTTGCTGCCCTAGCCGGGCCGCACGGTGCGCAGTCGTGCGCCTCCGCGGCTGCCGCGAACGTACCTCCGGAACCGAGCGCAGCCACGCCCACAAGCGCCCCGAGCGACGTGCGGCCGCGCCGCAAGCGTCGAGCCAGGCACCGGTACAGAGATCGGTATCGGGAGGGGTCATGGCCAGCCTGTTGCCGTGTGTGCCTGCCGTCTGACGTTCAGTCCCTTCCGCAAGCGTTGTGCGTATCTGGAGCTGGATTGAGGCTGAGGGCTCGATGCGGGGGGCGACGCGCATGGGCGGCTCAACTTGAGTGACGATGCAGCCGGCAGCGTCACGCCCGAGCCGCGCTCGCGAGCAGCGGATCCCAAACAATCCGTGGACCGTCGTGATCCTGACCGTAAGCCTGATGCTCGCGTCCGTGACGCTGGTGGCGAGCCTGATGAACCTGTGGCCGACCGTGGATGCCGGCCCGGGTGTAGGCAGCCCAGCGACCGTGAGGTTGCTGCTCGGAGCGCTACCTGTACATGTCAATGCGAGCACAGCGCTGATCCTGCTCGCGGTGAACGCAGGCGCGCTCGGCAGTATGATTCCCGCCGCGACCTCACTCGCCGACTACGTCGGCAACCGCCAGCTGTATGCGAGTTGGATCGTGTGGTACGTGATGCGCCCGCTGGTGGGATCACTGCTCGCCCTGTTGCTGTACTTCGCGCTACGGGGCGGATTTCTCAGCAGCGGCGCGCAGTCGTCGGCTCTTAATCCCTACGGCGTTGCGGCACTCGCCAGCCTCTCCGGGCTTTGTTCAAACCAGGCGACTGACAAGCTCAGAGATCTGTTCGAGGCAGTGTTCCGAGCCGGTTCCAGCCGAGCGGACGAGCTCCGGCGCGACCCACTCAGCGGCGAGCATCCGGCGCCCGACGGCGGATCTGTCCCCACTCACTGATCTCACATCGTCGGGCCTACAAGCGCTTGGCTGCCTGAAATGTGCATTGAACTGAGCCTCACAACGTCCTGGGTCAGCGGAAAGCCCCGGGACGCCGGCTCGTTCGTCCTATCCCAAGCGGACGCGACGGTTGCCAACGTCACGACGCCGTTGATCCCGTCTGGCATGGGGCGGCGTCTGGCTGGGCGCGGCACTTGGTGATCGGTGGGTACCTCGCGCCCGGTCGGACGTTGACCGATTCGAGCACGATCCCGCCCCCTAGTGCCCATGCTCGGAGCTCCACGTCGGGATGGCTAGTCGCGAGCGCGCATCTGTTGCGCGATCTCCTCACGCGGCGGCCGGGGCCGGGATGGTCAACGGGCGCGATGCAGCCACTGTGGGTTCCGCCGGACGCGGGTCCGGCTAAATGGTCGCGTAGGACCTGCAGGCTCGATTGAGTCTGGGCGTCGAATTGCCTCCGCCTCGGTCCCAGCTCCGACATCGGCGAAATCCGGCCGTGCCCAAACGCGCGCTGGACCGCGGGGGCGGAGTCATTCCGCGGGCCAATGGCCTCCGTACATGTTGACGATCCGCAAGGTCAGCGTCGCGTCGGGTGATGTCAAGGACGCCCGCCGGAGGGCGAGACACATCCTCGAAAACGTCCCCCTCGGTCTGGTCGAGATGACGTCTGGTCGGGCGCGTGACGTCGAGACCATGCCCCACAAGCGCGAGGT
>JBOGYN010000167.1:0-1900 GCA_050696855.1 Solirubrobacteraceae bacterium
CAGACCAACCTTGTCAGCAGCGTCCCCCGCTCGCGGGGCAAGCTGTGCCAGTCGATGCTGGAGCGGATCCATTATTGGGCGGCCACCGGTGTTTGATCCTATCGACCTCTCCGCCCGAAGCTGTTGCCGTCGATTCATGCCGAGCAGTCCAGGTCGGTCTCGTCCGGTGCGAGCGGCGTCGTGGACGGAGGCGCCACAGGCGCGATCCATGCCGTCCGGTCCGGATACGGCCGTTTGCTCGCCGTTTGACCTGCGCACGCCGTTGTACTCGTGCCGGTCCGATGAACTGCGCCTCAGCGACGCCCGAGGCGTTAACTGAGTGTTGCTCAGGGGCGCGGCCTGAGGCTCCGCCGTGGCGTCTGAGAGATCCAAACCGTCCTTTTAAACGTTCTTAGAGCGCCGGGGCTTACCGACCAGCCCTCACCGGATAGCACGACGGGATGGACGTCGCGGAAGATCCCGCCGCAGTCGCGTTTGTGCTGGGAGGCGGGGATCCTCGGCGCGCACGAGGTGGGCATGCTCCGCGCGCTCTCGGGTGCGAGATCTCGCCTGAACCATGGCCTTGAACAGCATGCGAGCCGGCATTGCTCAAGGATGCTGGACTCTGTCAGCCAGGGGTCCGGCCGACGCTGCCGTTGGCACCGTGCAAGCGCCGTGACAAGTGACACGTGATTCGCAGGTGCTCCTCGGTTCGCGCGGCGGCCAGATCGATGAGCTCCGTCGCGCGCTGAAGATCACGCGCATCAGCGGACCGCAGTGCAGTACCTATCGTCCCGCAGAGCATCTCGCGCACGACGACCTTGGGGTTCTCGCTCGGATAGCTCTCCGTCGGCAGCTCGGCGCACAGCCCCCGTACTACCTCGTCGAGCCATCCGCCCGTGCTCACTAACTTGTGCACGAACTCTGCGACTTGCTGCTCGGAGGGCGACGAAGCCATTAACGAGGAGAGGTCGCGGCCCTCCGAATTCCTCCCCTCCACGGACTTCAAAATTGGGTGACCACGGCGCGCTTCGGGCCGCGAACGCTGGTCGGCACGGCCAGGCTTCTGGCTCAGCTGGGCTGGTGCAGAGCCCGACAGCGGGTGCGCGGCGCGCGCTCAGACGACTCGCGTCACGCAGTCGAACCCCCGTTTGCTCCCGAATACCAAGACCTCCGATGTTGGAGGCCTCGACTTCCAGCGATTTCTTGATAGCGGGGGCGGGATTCGAACCCGCGACCTTCGGGTTATGAGCGCCCGTGCGACCGTCGTTACTCATACGTGCCCATGCCCGTGGCTACCTATGTGTCCGGCGCCTCGAGCGTCCGGATCCGGAGAGATGCCACCGGATGGTGGGCAGTTCGTTAGATGCTGGTTTGAGATTGCTCAACCAGGCGTGACGGCGCTACGCCGCGCCGAGTGCCGCGATCTCTCGCTGGACCGCTTCCCGAAGGTCATCCTCGGAGGAGGCGAAGTACCTCCCGTGCGTCAGCTTGACCGTCTCGAGGGAGTCGGATCCCACCAGAACGATGTCGTAGTTGGAATCCCCACGGTGCTCGGCCTCGGCGGCCTGGTACGCAGCGACGGCCGCCGCGTAGCGAGTTCCGAAATCGCGGACCTCGGTGCGGCCTTCTCGGATATCCATGATGAGGAGGAACTGTCGGATCTCGCTAGGAGCCATTGTCATTCAAATCGTAGTAGTGGGCAGTCGCGCGGTAAAGCCGCGAGATCTCCTTACGGACCTCGATCGGGACCGATCGGCCACGGGCCGTCGCAGCCATCTGCTCCGCCGCGAGCCGAGAGTAGGCACGCAGATCCTCCGCGCCGCCCCCGAACTTGAGTGGCTCACCTAGCCGCCGTGTGTCCCTCTCGACGGCCTGCGCGGAGCGGTCCTGCCACAGCGTCCGCAACAGAATCTCGATG
>JBOGYN010000168.1:0-4597 GCA_050696855.1 Solirubrobacteraceae bacterium
GGCCGAGACACTGGCCGCCGATGTCGGGGCGCGGCATGATCCCGACTCGCGGCGCCGCCTCGGCGAGGTCATCACCGAGCTGCTGGCGGTGCGCTACAACGGCTACCGGGCCCTGACGGCGCTCTCCCGCGGCCAGATTCCGGGCCCGGAGGCGGGCCTGGCCAAGGTCACGATGGTCAACGCCGCGATCGCCGCCACTGACCTCGCCGCCGATATCGTCGGCCCCGACGCCCTCGATGTCGACAGCGAGTGGAGCTATCTGATCTCGTTCCTGCCCGGCCTGAAGTCGGCCGGCGGCACCGAATCGATCCTGCGCAACACGATCGGCGAGCGCGTGCTCGGGCTGCCTCCGGAGCCACGGCTCGACAAGGGCATTCCGTTCAGCGAGCTGCGCGCCAAAGAGAAAGAGGCGGTGGCCCGATGAACTTCGCCCTCTCCGACGAACAGATTCTCCTGCGCGAGGCCGCCCGTGGTTCGCTGTCGCGGTTCAAGACGATCGAGGCCGCTCGCGAGGCGCTCGAGAATCTCTCGGCCCTCCCCGACTTGTGGCCGGCGGCCACCGAGGCAGGCTGGCCCGGGCTGCTGGTTTCAGAGGAGCACGGAGGTGCCGGGCTCGGCGCCTTCGACGCGCTGCTGGTCGCCGAGGAGTGCGGGCGCGTGCTGGCCGCCGTCCCGCTTCTCGGCCTGATGCCCGCGGCGTCGATCCTCGACGCCGCCGGTGACGAGACGCTGGGCGAGGTCGCGAGCGGCGAGTTGCGCCCCGTGTATCTGCCGGCCCGGCCGCCCGGTGACGTGCAGGACGGCTGGACCGTCGATCCGCAGGACGGCTTCGCTCGCGCCCCGGCTCCACGAGCCACGGTCTCCGGCGATCAGGTGACGCTCGAGGGCAAGGTCTGCTTCGTCCCCGATGCACCCGGGGCGGGCCTGCTGGTCGCCGTCGGGGTGACCGCGGACGGCGAGCCCGTAGCGGCGGCGATCGAGGCCGGCGCCGACGGGGTGGGAATCGAGCCGGTGGTCCGATACGACGCCACCCGCTCACTGGGCCACGTGACCTTCAGCGGCACGACGGGTCGCCGCCTGGCCGTCGGCGCGGACACGCTGAACGACGCCTGGTACCTGGCCCACGCGTTGATCGCAGCCGAGTCGATCGGAGCCGTGGAGGCCTGCCTCGACGTCAGCGTGGCCTACGCCAAGGAGCGCTTCACGTTCGGACGGGCAATCGGCTCCTACCAGGCGGTCAAGCACGAGCTGACCGAGGTGCTGCGCCGGCTCGAGAATTCCCGGGCGCTGCAGTACTACGCGGGCTGGGCGCGCGCGTCCGCGCCCGAGGAGTTTCCGCTGGCGGCGAGCGCGGCGCGTTCGGCGGCCGGCGGCGCGCTGGACTTCGCCGCTCGCGCGATGATCGGCGTGCACGGCGGCATCGGAGCGACGTGGGAACACGACGCGCCGTTGTTCTTCAGGCGCGCGCAGTTCTCGCGGCGGCTGCTGGCCGGCACGCACGACGCCACCGATCGGGTGGCCGAGCGCACGATGAGCGCCGCCGCCGCGGCGTGAGGCGGCGCCCCGCGCGCTGGGCGTAGCTGTTCGCGGCCGTCGCTCCGCGCGCCGTGGCCGCGTCTTGCGTTGTGAATCGCAGTTCACTACCCTTGTGAATCACGATTCACGTTCCGCGTCCGAGGAGTCCCCGATGGCCACGCTCGAAATCACCAACCCGGCTCGCGAGGTGCTCAACCAGGCCCCGCCGCTTGAGCCGATCAGCCTGCTCGACTCCGATCTGGCCCTCAGCGAGGGACTCGTGCGCGAGGGCGGCGAGTGGGGGGTGGACGCGGCCCGCGAGGCCGGCCTCGTGGCCGGCGGCGTTGAGGCCCGCGAGCACAGCCTCCGAGCCGAGCGCAACGAGCCGCGCCTGCTGACCCACGACCGCTACGGCCACCGCATCGATCAGGTCGAGCTCGACCCGGGTTGGCACTGGCTGCTGCGCGGCGCGGTAGAGCGCTCGATCCACAGCCTGCCCTGGCGCGAGGAGCGCCCCGGAGCCCACGTCGTCCGCGCCGCGATGTTCACCCTCTGGTCAAACGCCAACGACGGCGTCATGTGCCCAGTCTCGATGACCTACGCCGCCGTGCCGGCCCTGCGCGACGGGGCTCCCGAACTGGCCGCCGAGTGGGAGCCGCGGCTGACCGCCACCGACTACGAGCACGGCGCGCTGGCCGGAATGGCGATGACCGAGCGCCAGGGTGGCTCCGATGTGCGGGCCAACATCACCCGGGCTGAGCCCAGCGGGGACGGGGCCTACGAGATTCACGGGCATAAGTGGTTCTGCTCCTATCCGCCCTGCGACGTATTCCTCGTCCTGGCTCAGGCCCCGGGCGGGCTGTCCTGCTTCCTCGTCGCCCGGGGCCCCGGGATGGAGTTCCAGCGCCTCAAGGACAAGCTCGGCACCCGCTCGCTGCCCTCCTCCGAGGTCGAGTTCCGGGGCATCGAGGGGCGCCTGATCGGCGAGGAGGGTCGCGGGGTCCCGGCCATCATCCGGATGGTCAACCACACCCGGCTGGACTGCCTGCTGGGCGCGACCACCGGGCTGCGGCGCGGAACCCTGGAGGCGATCCATCACACCCGCCACCGCTCCGCGTTCGGGGCCCGGCTCGTCGACCAGCCGGCGATGCGCAACGTCCTCGCCGATCTGGCGATCGAGTCCGAGGCGGCCACCGCGTGCGCGCTGCGAGTGGCCCGCAGCTACGACGATCCGGGCGACGGCGCCTTTCGCCGCTTTGCGACCGCGGTCATGAAGTACTGGGTCTCCAAGCGGGCCGCGGGCCACGCCGCCGAGGCGCTCGAGTGCCTGGGCGGCAACGGCTTCGTGGAGGAATCGGGTCTGCCGCTGCTCTACCGCGATGCCCCCCTGAACTCGATCTGGGAGGGCTCGGGCAACGTGGCCGCGCTCGACGTCTTGCGCGCGATCGTCAAGGAGCCCGAGGGCCTACCCGCCTTTCTGGGCGAATGCGAGCTGGCCGCGGGGGGCGACGCCCGCCTGGACGCCCACCTGGCCCGCACCCGCGACCGGGTCCACGCTCTGTTCGCCGGCCGCGATGGCGAGAGCTCCGAGCAGCGCCTCTACAACTCGCAGTTCGAGGCGCGACGCGTCGTCGAGGAGCTGGCCGTCGGGCTCCAGGCCTCGCTGCTCGTCCGCCACGCCCCGCCGGCGGTCTCCGATGCCTTCTGCGCCGCGCGTTTGGACGGCGCGGGGGGACGCGTCTACGGGACGCTCCCCGGCGGGGTGGACGCCCAGGCGATCATCGATCGCGCGCTGCCCCAAGCCGCCGGATGAGCACGATCGCCTACCAGGTGACCGACCGGATCGCCCGACTCACGCTCGATCGCCCCCAGCGCGGCAACGGCATCAACCGCGAGCTGGTCAGCGAGCTCGAGCGGCTGGTCGAGCGCGCCGACCTCGATCCTGCCGTGCACGTGCTCGTGCTCTCCGGAAACGGCAAGGGCTTCTGCGGCGGCTATGACCTGGTCGAGAGTGCCGAGGGGGAGGGCCGCCTGGAGAGCGGCGGCATCGCGCCGCCGCCCGGCTCGCCCCTGGATCCCGAGGTGATGGCCGCCAACCACGACCCCTCGGCGGTCTGGGACCCGATGGTCGACTACGCGATGATGAGCCGCAACGTCCGCGCCTTCATGTCGCTGTTTCACGCCACCAAGCCGGTGATCTGCAAGGTGCACGGCTTCTGCGTCGCCGGCGGGACCGACATGGCGCTGTGCTCAGACCTGCTGATGATCGCCGCCGACGCCAAGATCGGCTATCCCCCGGCCCGGGTATGGGGCTCCCCGACGACCTCGATGTGGGCTTACCGGCTCGGCCCCCAGCGGGCCAAACGGCTGCTCCTCACCGGTGACCTGCTGTCGGGCGCGCAGGCGCTGGACTGGGGGCTGGCGATCGAGGCCCCGCCCGCGGCCGAGCTCGACGCCCGCACCGAGACGCTGGCGGCCCGGATCGCCCGGATGCCGCTCAACCAGCTGCAGATGATGAAGCTCCTGCTCAACCAGGGGCTCTACGCCCAGGGGCTGCACTCGACGCAGGCACTGGGGACCGTGTTCGACGGGATCGCCCGCCACACCCCCGAGGGCTATGCGTTCCAGGCCCGGGCCGCCGCCGAGGGCTTCCGGGCCGCGGTCAAGGGTCGCGACCAGCCGTTCGAGGGCTGAGATGGAGGCGGCGATCCGCAGCACCCGCGAACGCCTCCTGGCCGCCGCCCAGGCGCTGATCGAGGAGGGCGGCTACGGCGCCGCCTCGGTGATCGCGATCGCCGATCGCGCTGGGGTCGCCGCCGGCACCCTGTACCGGCATTTCGCCTCCAAGGAGGAGCTCTTCGTCGAGGTCTTCCGCTCGGTCTGCGGGCGCGAGGAGCACGCCATGCGGGTCGCCGCGGAGGGGATCGGTGACGATGCATCCGCTGCGCAGCGACTCGAGCACGTCCTGGTCACCTTCGCCCAGCGGGCCCTGCGCAACCCGCGGCTGGCCTGGGCGCTGATCGCTGAGCCGGTCGATCAGCTCGTCGACGCCGAGCGTCTGGCCTATCGGTCGCGCTACGCC
>JBOGYN010000169.1:0-11838 GCA_050696855.1 Solirubrobacteraceae bacterium
CGTCCTGCTCGAGCCGGGTGAGGTCATCAAAGCCGTAGAAGAAGACCGCGTCGCGCCCCCACCGGCCCGGCTCGGCCCGCAGCGCGTCCAGCGCGCGCCAGGCGAAGAGCTCGCGGTCGACGCGGCCGCTGCGCTCCAGCTCGCGCTCGTAGCGCAGGTAGATGCGCCCGAGCTCCTCAGCGTAAGCCTGGCGACCGGCGTCGTCAGCGGCCCACGACCGCAGGGCCGTCACGAACCGGGAGGGTGTGACCAGCGTCCGGGTCAGCTCGGCGATCAGCTCTCCGGCGGCGCGCCGAAAACCGGGCCCCGCGGCCGAGGCGGCCAGCCCCTCGAGTCCGGCGCCGGCCAGCGCCCGGCGCAGGAGGACGTCGCGTTGGCGGTCTGACAGCCGGCGGGCGGAGTAGCCGGCCCGCGCGCCGACCTCGCGCATCAGCCCCGAGAAGGTGAGCACCGAGCCGAACACCACCCCGGAGGCGGCGAGCTCGCGCCGATAGTGGCGGGCATCGACGGCAGTCGGGACGACGAGCACCGCCCCCCGTGGGGCGACGGCGCCGTAGGCGCCCAGCACTTCACCCGCCTTGGCGGAGTTGGCGGGTCCGAGAACCAGCTTCAGCGGCACCCGCCTATGGTGGCGCGGACCGATGACGGCTCAATTGGCGCGGGCCGATGAACGGCTCAGCGCCGGGTCAGGCCGCGGCCGACTCCTTGCCCGATTCCGCTGGGGTCACTGCGGGGTCTTGCTCGGCTCCGTTGGCCGCGGCCTCCTCGGCCTCGGGTGGCTTCGCGCCGTCACGAGCCCAGGGCTCGTTGAATTCCACCCGCCACTTGCCCTCTTCGCTCTGCTGGAGCGCCAGGCGGGCGCGGAAGCCCTTGCCCGAGCGGCCCTTGAAGCCGGTGACGGCCCGCTCGGTCCGCCCGGTCTTGATCAGCTCGCGGGCCACGGCCACCGGCAGCTGCTTGCCGGTCTTGGACTTCCAGATCACAAAGCCGCAGCCGGGGTCCTCGCGCGACCAGCACGAATAGCCCTTGCGGTTCTCGACGATGTCACGGCCGCACACCGGGCACGGACCCAGGTTGGCGCGGGGGATCCGCACGTCCTTGAGCTTGGTGTCGAGCTCGCCGACCGTCGACTCGGTGAACTTCACGATGTCGCCCATGAAGGCCTTACGCGAGTCCTGCCCGGTCTCGATCTTGGCCAGCCGGTGCTCCCAGTCACCGGTCATACCGGGTGACGTCAAGGGGTGCTCGCCGAGCAGCCGGACCACATTGAGGCCCTTCTCGGTCACGACCAGGGCCCGAGCGTCGCGCTCGATGTAGCCGACCTGGAGCAGGCGCTCGATGATCGACGCTCGGGTCGCCGGCGTGCCGATCCCCGAGTCCTTCATCGCCTCGCGCAGCTCCTCCTCATCGACCAGCTTGCCCGCCGTCTCCATCGCGGCCAGCAGCGCACCTTCGGTATAGCGACGAGGCGGCTTGGTCTCCTTCTCCTCGGACCCGACCTCCTGGACCGTGACCTGCTCGTCGCAGACGAGCTTGGGGAGCTGCTGCTCACGGTCCTCGTCGTCGTCGGAGCGGTCAGCCTGTGGCCCGGCCGCCTCCTCGCCGTAGACCCCGCGCCAGCCCGGCACCAGCATCAGCTTCCCCCGGGTGCGGAACACATGGTGACCCCCAGCTTCGCTGGCGGTGCCCACCGTCGTCTCCACCCGCGTGTTCTCGAACACGGCTTCGGGATGGAAGGCCGCCAAGAAGCGCCGGACGACCAGGTCGTAGATGCGACGGTCGTCGTCGTTCATCTTCTCCACCGGATGGGAGTCGGCCCGGGTCGGGATGACGGCGTGGTGGTCGGTCACCTTGGCGTCATTGATCACCCGGCCCAGCGGCAGGACGTCGAGCCCGACCACGTACCGGGAGGCCTGGGCGTACTCGGACCGGGCACCGAGCAGCTGAGCGATCGGCTTGATCTCGGGGACCATGTCCCCGGTCAGGTAACGCGAGTTGGTGCGCGGGTAGGTGAGTGCCTTGTGCTCCTCGTACAGCCGCTGGGCGGCGGCCAGCGTACGGCGAGCCGAAAATCCAAACCGGCTGTTGGCGTCGCGCTGCATCGAGGTGAGGTCATAGAGCAGGGGCGGCCGGTCCTTGCGCTCTGACTTCTCGAGCTTGGTGATGACCCCGCCCTGCCCCTCGCAGGCGGCGACCACGGCGCGCGCCTCCTCGGCGCTCTTCAGCCGCGGCTTGGCGCCGTCGTAATACCGGCCCTCGTACACCCGGGGGCCGTTCTCAACGGTGTCAAACACCGCCTCGACCAGCCAGTAGGGCTCAGGCCGGAAGGCCCGGATCTCCTCCTCGCGACGGGCCAGGATGGCCAGCGTCGGGGTCTGGACGCGGCCCAGCGAGACCGCCCCGTCAAACGAGGAGCGCAAGCGGATGGTGGCGGCGCGGGTGGCGTTCATGCCCACGATCCAATCGGCCTCTGAGCGTGACCGGGCCGCCTCCTCGAGCGGCGCGAACTCGGCGGCGGGGCGCAGCTCGTGGAAGGCCGCCTCGATCGCGCGCTTGGTCATCGAGTTCAGCCACAGTCGCTGGACCGGCTTGCGTGACCCCGACTTCTCATACAGGTACGCAAAGATGAGCTCGCCCTCGCGGCCGGCATCACAGGCGTTGACCACGGCGTCGACGTCATCGCGGCCGAGCATGCGCTTGACCACGTTCATCTGCTTCTTGGAGCGCTCGTCGCGAACTACGAGCTTGAACTGCTCGGGCACGATCGGCAGGTCAGCCATCCGCCACTTCTTGAACCGCTCTTCGTACTCATCGGGATCGGCGAGCTGGACGAGGTGGCCGACCGCCCAGGTGACGACGTGGTCAGGCCCCTCGAGATAGCCCTCGCCCTTGGTGAAGGCGCCGGGAAGCACCCCGACGAAGTCTCGTCCGACGGACGGTTTCTCAGCGATAACAAGCGTCTTAGCCATGCGGTTCGCAGCGTAGCGTCCCTGGCAAGCGTCACCCGGCAGCCCCGTTGCGCGCCGCTTCAGGGCCCACCCTTAGCCGGCATCGCTCTCCTGAGCCCGGCGCGCGACGCTGGCCAGCCCGAGCTCGGCCGCCACGCTCGCGGCGGCCGCGACCAGGGCGCGAGCCTGACTGCGGTCCTCTACGACCAGGGCATAGTCCAGCCGGGTGTGGGCGAGCTCGACCGGCGCCCGGAGCGCCTCGTTGCTGCGCTGGGCCAGCTCGAGATGCGCGCGGGCGCTGGCGCGATCGTCCATCGTCAGGGCCAGGCGACCGAGATAGCGCGCGGTCGAACCCAGGCAGACGGCGGCCAGGCCCACGACCACGTTGGCCCGCTGTTGCGGGAGCAGCAGCTCGTAGAGCAGGCGTGCCCGCTCGGCGTCCTCAAGGGCGACGGCGGCATCCGCGAGCAGGGCGACGGCGATCAGCCAATCTCCGTCGCGCGGGATGTCGGCGAAATCGTGGGCCGCCAGACGGTCCAGCTCCGCCTGTGCCTCCGGCGCCCGTCCGGTCTCAGCCAGGAGCATGGCCAGGCCCGCGCGCCAGGCCAGGCGGTTGGGGTGTGCCTCCCCGAGCCCCCGCGCGGCGCTTTCGAGCTCGGCCAGCCGCAGCTGCTCGCGGCGGATGGCGATGATCTGGATCGCGTGGTACTGCGGGGCGGTGACTCCCTCGGAGCGGGCTCCGAACGAGAGGGCCTCGGCGGCGAGGCGTTCGGCCGCTCCCAGCCGGCCCCCCAGCAGGGCCCGCATCGCCTGCCAGACGGTGATCTGCCACTCGAACAGGGGCTCGCGCAGATTGCTCGCCCCGGCTGTGAAAGCTTCGATCTGGGCCTCGACCGCCGCCCGGTCGCCGGTCTCGAGCAGATCTACGACCAGCCAGGCGTGGCCTTGGAGCGTCAGCTCGAGGTCACCCGCTTCCCGGGCGGTCCGCAGCAGCTGGGTGGAGTCGGCCAGGCGGCGCTCGAGGTGGCCCGGCCCCCAGTAGGCCCGCCGGCGCGCGGCCGCGGCCAGGGCCACCGCTCGCGGGTCGCCGAGCTCGGCGGCGACCACGGTCGCCTCGGCGCTCAGACGCCGCATCTCCTCACGCCGTTGCGAAAAGTACAGCGCGGCGGATAAGCAGGTGAGCAACCGCACGCGGGTGACGCTGGGCTCGCTCGGACGCTGCTCAAGCGCCTGTTGCAGCAGCGCGATCAGCTCCTCGTCGACGACGCCGGGCGGCTGCACGAAGCGCCGCGAAGCGCCGATCGCGGCCCGGGCCAGACTGTCGCTATCGCCGAGCTCGGCGGCCAGCGTCGCCGCCTCGCGGAACACGCCCCAAGCACGGGGGCGCTCGCCGCTGCGCACCCGCGCCTCCCCGAGCTCGAGCAGCAGCCGGCAGCGGCGCCGGTGCTCGCCGGGCGCGAAGCGCTGGAGCACGGAGAGGGCGTTCTCGTAGTGCTCGGCGGCCTGGTCGTGCGCGAGCATCCCAGCTGCCTGCTCGCCGGCCCGCACCGCGTAGCGGATCGCGCGCTCGGCGTCCTGGGCCTGGGCGGCGCGCGTGAAATGCAGAGCCAGCGCGTTGGTGTGAGCTTCGGAGTCAGCTCCTTCCAGGGCCAGACCGACCCGACGATGCAGGCGTGCCCGGCGCTCGGTCGACATGCTCCCGTAGAGCGTCTCGCGAATCAGAGCGTGGGCGAAGCTGTAGCGATCGGGAATCGAGGGATGCTCGCTCACCAGCCCGGCGTCCAGCGACTCCTCCAACGATCCCAGAAACCGTTCCTCGTCGAGAGCCAGGACCCGCTCGAGCAGCAGGGCGCCAAAGTCGCGGCCGATCACCGACGCCACTCGCATCGCCTCGGCTGTGTCCTCGCTGAGCCGGTCCAGGCGGCGCGAGATCACCTCGCGTACGTCGTCGGGCAGACCGATCTCGTGCAGCTCGTGCGCGCCGGCGGAATGGGCCTCGATGCCGGCATCGACCAAATGGCGGACGATTTCCTCGATGAAGAACGGGTTTCCCTCGGTTTCCTCGTACAGCGCCCGCGCGAACTCGGCCGACGGGGCTCGTCCGACTCGCAGGCTGACCAGGCGCTGCGCCTCGGGCTCGGGCAGCCCCTCGATCTCGAGTTGACGGAGCAGCCGCTCGCGGCGCAGCCCGGCCAGCGTCTCCCCGAACCCCTCGCTCCAGCGTTCGGTGGCCCGGTAGGCACCGATGATCGAGACCGATCCGGTCCGCGAGGCGCGGGCCAGATGGCGCAGGAGGGTCAGGGTTGGGCGATCGGCGCAGTGCAGGTCATCGAACACGATCAGGACCGGGGCCGAGGCCGACAGCTCGCGCAACAGGTCGACCACGGCTTCGAACAAGCGGTAGCGCTCCGTCTCGGAGTCGCCGTCCTCGGGGGGAGGCAGTTCGGGTAGGCGACGCCGCAGCTCGGGGATCAGTCGCGAGAGCTCGGAGCCATGGCGGCTCGCGACGACGCGCAGCTCGGCGAGCGACACCAGCTCGACGTAGCGGCCGAGGGCCTCCAAGAAGGGCTGGAAGGGGACGAGGTTGTCGTCGGTCGCGCGGCCGGCCAGGACCAGCGTGCCGGCGGCATGAGCACGACTGGCCACTTCGGCCAGCAGCCGCGTCTTGCCCACGCCCGGGTCGCCGCCGAGCAGCATCAGCCGCTCGCCGCGGGCGTCGGCCGCCTCGGCTGACCCGCGCGTCCACCGCTCGAGCTCGGCGAGCTCGGTCTCCCGCCCGAACATCGTCGCCGCCGCCTCGGCCCGGAGCTCGTCCGGCAGCGGCACGCGACCGTGGCCCGGCCCGGCCCCGTCGCCGGCCGGGCTCCGTGGCGCCGAAGGCGGACCCGGGCTCACCAGGCGCGCATGGGCGGCGATCGCGTCCGACGACGGGGTGATGCCGAGCTCATCGCGGAGTAACGCCCGCAAGCGCTCGAAGACCCTCAACGCCTCAGCCACGTTGCCCTGCGCCTCCAGCGCCTCCATCAGCAGCACGTAGCCCGACTCGCGGTAGGGCTCGGTCTCGATCAGGCTCTGCGCGGCACGCTTGACCGAGCCAAGCTGGGCGCTGCCCAGCCCCATCCCGGCGCGGCCGATGATCTCCAGCGCCTGCAGGCGCAGGTCATCGAGCTCTCGACGCTGGCTCTCCAACCAGGTCGCCTGAGCGCCCGGGAGCAGCCCGCGGCCGGCGATGTTGAACGGCACCTGAGCCAGAGACCAAGCCTGGCGGGCATCTCGGCGCCTGAGGGCTTCGAGCGCGCTCTCGACGTGGGCCGCGGCCGCCTCGACATCGACCCAGACTGGCTCGGGCAGCTCGAGTAGGAGCTCGTCGCGCCCCGCCAGCACCGAGGCTCCCAACGCCGATCGCAACCGCGAAAGCAGCGTCCGCAGGGCAGCGTCCTGCGAGCGGGGGGCCTGGTCGGGCCACAGAGCGCCAATCAGCTCCTCCCGGCCGACGGGCCGGTGGCGGTTGAACACCAGATAGGCGAATAGCAGGGGGACCTGCTTGCCTCGTAGCGCGCCCGCCCGTTGGTCGCCGCCCAGCTCAACCGACAGCCGCCCGCAAAGCTGGACGCGTGTCCCTTCACTGACGCTGGGTGCGGCCGCGGTCGGCAACGTTGTGGAAACGTATCGCCAACGGGACAAAGGCACTCTTCACAGCGTGGCACCGGGGCCACAACCAGGACACCCGCGAAACGGCCGGATGGGACCGGGTCCGCGGGCCAGTTGACCGCAGTTCGAGGACTGATGACCCCGATTAAAGAACAGCCCAGCCGGATCGCCTTGTGTGAGTGCGGGGCGCAACTCGCTGGCGATTCCGAGCAGGAGCTGTTCGATGCGGCCCAGCTACACCTCGCTCATCATCACCCACAGCTCTTGGGGGCGCTTGAGCTGGACGTGGTGACGCAGATGGCCGAGGAGCGTCCGGGGGCACTAAACGCCTGAGGCGGGCGGTGTCGCAGACCACCGCCCGCCCATGGCGTTCCTCTTTAGGAGGAGGAGTCAGTTTCCGCAGCGACCGGTCCTGACGCTCGCCGTTTGAGTCCGAGCGCGGGCCAGTTGCACTGCCACCACCGCGTTGGGAACCGCGAACCCGCCCGGTCGAGCCGCGTTGGTCAGCGCGGCGAACACCGTGGCCAGGACCCGGCCGTGGCCGTCGATCACCGGGCCGCCGGAGTTCCCCGAGCGCACGAGGCCGCGCAGGGCGGTGATGCTGCGCAGCACGCGACCCTGCGCGTAGGCGTTCTCGGTGCTCACCGCCTCGGTCTGGCCGATCCGTCCCGCCTGGGCGTCAAAGGGCCCGTCCAAGGGGTACCCGAGGATTGCCGCCGCGGTTCCCGAGCGCGGATTCGAGGCCGCGTTCAGGACGGGGAGCCCCAGGCCCGGCACCCGGAGCACGGCCAGGTCGTCATGCACGTCGAAGCCGACCACCGCTGCCGGGTGGCGGGCGCCGACTCCCCCGATCTGGATCGCGGTATCGCTCTCGCCGGCCACCACGTGCGCGTTGGTGATGACCAGGCCGGGTGCTGCGACCCAACCGCTGCCCTCGACACCGAGGCCGCATGCGGTGCCGAACACCCGCACGACGCTGCGTCGGGCCGAGCGCACCCCGGGGGCGTCCAGGATCCGCCGGTTGGGCGCCGCCACGTCGGCGGCCGGGCCGCGGACCGAGGGCAGCGGGTCAAAGCGTGCCAACGCGTCAAGAATCGCCCCCGACGGCGGCAGCAGCGAATCGAGCTCGGTGATGATCGCCGAGCTCTGGATTTCGTTGCGTAGCGGCGCCGAGCCCGATGACTGCAGCGCAACCGCGCCGATGATCCAGGCGATGCCCAATGCCACACAGGCGGTCAGGGCCGCGCCGAGCAGGCCGTCCGCGGCGCGCAGGCCCGGAATCCGTAGCGCCCTGCGAACGCGGGCGCCCAGACCCTCAAAGCCGCTGGCCAGAACGCCTCCGGCCAGGATCGCCCCGAGCAGGCCGAAGAGTGGCGCGTACGGCGAGCGCGCACCTGAGGAGAGCAGCAGCGGGGCCAGCCGCGTGCCCACAAAGGCACCGACGGCGAACCCCACCAGCGACATCGCACCAACGATGAACCCCTGCAGGTAGCCGTAAACGGCGAGCAGCGCAGTGAACGCCACGATCACCCAGTCGAGTCCCGACATGAGAAAATCCTAGTCCTGACGCGCGAACGTGCCCCCATCCCCTACCGTTGCGTGTTGAGGTGGTAGAAGGCGGCCTGTTGGTGGCCAGGGGGCCACGACCGATACGGCGCAGACGGCGGCGTCGGCGCTTGTTCACGCGCGCGTTGCCGATCATCGGGATCGCGGCCCTGGCCTTCGCCGGCGGCGTGCTCCTGTCCATGGACCCGGGGGCGTCAGAACGCCAGCTCGTGACCCAGTACGTCCACGACTGGACGCGGCACCAGGTGCCTCAGATGTACGGTCTGCTCGATGCCGCCTCGCGCCGCGCGGCGACCGAGCCCCAGTTCGCCGCCCAGCTGGAGCGCACGGCCGCCACAGCCACGCTGACGTCGCTGCGGGCGATCCGGGTCGTCAGCCTGAACGCGAACCGGATCGCGGTCCACATGCTGGCCACGACGCGCATCTGGGGCACGTTGCGTGAGACGCTCGTCGTGCCGCTGACCGGCAGCGGCTCGAGCGCTCGCGTGCACCTCAGTCGCCAGGTGCTTTTCCCCGGGCTGCATCCCGGGGAGCGTCTGAGCCGCACGATCACGCTGCCCCCTCGCGGAACGCTGCTGGCCAGCGACGGGCAACCCCTGGCCGAGGGGCCCGGCCGCACCTCGCCGATCCCCGATGTCGCGGGGCAGATCGTCGGCACCGTGGGTCCCGTCCCCAGCATCGAGGCCGCCCAGTACGCCGCCCAGGGCTACCCACCCGGCGCTCTGGTCGGGCTCGACGGGCTTGAGCACATCTTCCAGAGCCGGCTGGTCGGGACCCGGGGGGGCCGCCTGCTGGCCGGCCACCGGGCGCTGGCCACGGCGGCCGCGATACCGGCTCGCCCGCTCAAGACCACGCTATCGCCGGTACTCGAGCGCGCCGCGGTCGCCGCGATGGGCGGCCACTTTGCCGGAATCGCGGTCATGAATCCGCGAACGGGAGCCCTGCTGGCGCTCTCCGGGATCGCCTTCTCAGCTCTCCAGCCCCCTGGCTCGACGATGAAGATCATCACCGCCAGCGGCGCGCTCGAGGCCGGGATCACCAAACTGTCGACCGTCTATCCGATCCAGACGGCCACCACCCTTTCGGGGGTCCAGCTCCAGAACGCCAACGGCGAGGCGTGCGGTGGCACGCTGCTCAACGCCTTCGCGGTGTCCTGCAACTCGGTCTTCGCTCCGCTCGGCGCCAAGCTCGGGGCGGCCCGCCTCGTCAACATCGCCGAGCGGTTCGGCTTCAACCAGCCGTCCTCGATTCCCGGGGCAGCGGAGAGCACGCTCCCGTCCGCGGGCAGCATCGGCGATGACCTGGCGGTGGGCTCCTCGGCGATCGGCCAGGGCCTGGTCCAGACCACCCCGCTGGAGATGGCCGACGTGGCGGCCACGATCGCCATGGGCGGGCGCCGCCCGATCCCGACCCTGCTCGCCCATCAGCGTCCCCGCTTTGTCCGCGTGATCAGCCGGCGGATCGCCCACGAGGTGCAGAAGATGATGGTCGCCGTGGTGCAGTTCGGGACCGGCGTCGCGGCTCAGATTCCCGGCGTGACCGTGGCCGGCAAGACCGGGACCGCCGAGCTCAAGAACACGACCACGCCCGGTCAGAGCGGTGCCAAGAACACCGACGCCTGGTTCGTCGGCTACGCGCCGGTCGGCCACCCCCGGTACGTGGCCGGGGCCCTGTTCCCCAATCAGGGCGCGGGTGGCGCCACCGCAGCACCGCCGGTGCACGATGTCCTCGCCGCGGCCCTGGGCAAGTAACGCTCAGCGGTAGGCGGCGGCGACGACGCTCGGGTTGAGCGTCCCCTGCGTCCACGCGGCGAGCGCCCCGCTGGGACCGTAGGCAACCGTCTCGTCCAGGGCGTAGACGCTGGGCGAGAGCACCCGGACGGCCCCAAACCGGCCGCTGCGCGCCGGCCCCACTGCGGCCACCGGGTGCCCTCCGCGCACCCACCCGACCACAACCTGGCCGTGGGGGCTCACGCTCAGGGCCGGCGTCTGCGCGGCGTCGATCGAACCCAGCGACATCGGTGACCGAAACGGCGACGAGGGACCACGGGTAGCCACCCGGACCGTGCAGTTGCCGTCCCCGTCGCACGCTTTCCAGGCCAGTCCCTGGGCGCCGGCGGAATCGGCCGCGAACGCGAGGCCGGCGGCCAGACTCCCGGCCGCCGAGAAGCCGCGGACATTGGGGTGCTTGGCGAAGTCTGTCGCCCGGACCTGGACGTGGTAGCCGGCGCGCTTGTCGTAGTAGCTCTCGATCCAGGCCGCCGTGGCCCCGGCCCCGCGTTGCGCCACGCCGAGCTCGTCGATGCGGTGCCCGGCCGGGACTCGCAACAGTGTCTGCGCGCGGCGGGGCGAGCTGCGCTTGGAACCCTGGGCATAGAAGATCGTGCGTGGATCGGCGAACCCGGCCGGGCCGCTGGCTGCGGTCCAGGCCACCAGCGAGTCGGCGCCGCCGAGGCTGGTCGCGCTCACCGCCTGGGGAGCCAGGCCGGCCCCGGTCAACCGGTGCTGGCCGTGGAAGCGCCCGCCGCTGCCCGCTTGCTGGGCCCAGAGCCCGCCTTCGGTTGTCACTACGGCCAGCAGGCCGCCGTGCGCGAGCGCGACCAACGAGCCGATCGTGGCGCCCGTCAGGCCGCTGACCAGGGTCTGTGCGCTCCGGACCCGGCCGGCGCCGGCCACCGCCAGCGCCTGGGTGCTGCTGCAGCAGTCCTGACCGGGCGGGCTTGAGCCGGTGAGGAGCTCGAGCCCCCTGCTCGAGTAGGCGAGGGCCAGGATTTCGCGGGCACCGGCGATCGCGTGCGACGGGCCTACGCGGCCGCCGGGTGAGCGCAGGACCAGGTAGGCCTGGGCGCTGCCGGGTGCGTCTACATCCTGGACCGCATAGCCGGCCGCCGACCCCGATCGGGACACGGCGAGCTGGGTGGGCAGGTAGTCAAGCGTGCCCGGGGCAACGAGGTCGAAGGGAGGGCTCCAGCCTGCCTGAGCGACCGCCGGAACGAGCGCCAGGGCAAGCAGCGCAAAGAGGACGAGCGCCGGCCGCGCCCGGCCGGGACTCACAGACCGAGCGAGATCGTGGCCAGCTGCTGGTTGCTGGAGCCGAGAATCTCGAGCGTCAATGGCCGGTTGCTGTAGGCCGACGTGTTGATCTTGAAGAGCACCAGCTTGCCCTGCGTGGGTCCAGAGCTGGCCGTCGTATCCGGGCCCGGTTCGATACCCAGTGGCTGGAGGACCTGCGAGGTCCAGGCGTACGGGTTGATGTTGGGGTCGAGCTTGACCGGGTGATAGTGGGCGCCCTGGGTGTCGGTGACGACGAAGTTGTCGGTGGTGACCTGGTCACGGTTGGTCTGGTTCTTGGCCCACAGGAATACGCCGTACCACGTCTGCTGGGCCGTCGGCGCCGTCGTTCCGACGGGCAGGCCCTTGATGTACTGCGCGTCCTCGGTGCTGTACGGGTTCAGCAGCCGTGAGATCTGCAACTGGTATGTGACCGGGCCGGCGTCGACGTAGCCGCCGTTGTTGTTGGCGTCGGCGACCTTGGGATGCGCCTCCTGGCCGCAGGCCGCGAGACCGACGGCGAGGATCAGCGCGCTGGCGGCGGTTTGAAGGCGGCGACGGGCACTCACGGCTGCGGAAGTCTAATGATTCTGGTCAGACGTCAGCGGGACTCGACCGACGTC
>JBOGYN010000170.1:0-2172 GCA_050696855.1 Solirubrobacteraceae bacterium
CGGTGACCTCGAGCGGCTGCGCGACCTCGGCGATCGTCTGCGTTTCGGCATCGGTGTCATCGACGTCAAGACCACCATCGTGGAGACAGCAGGCGAAGTGGCCCGCCGAATCGAATCGGCGGCAGCACTGCTAGGCGACGCCTCGCGGATCGCGTACGTCCACCCCGACTGCGGGTTCTGGATGCTGGCGCGCTCCATCGCCGACGCCAAGATAGGTGCGCTGGTTGCGGGCCGGGATCTGTTCGAGGGCAAAGTGACCACCGAAAGACCAGGAGGGCATTGAAGGTGAGCATCGATTTTCGCGGACTGTTCCCCGCCACCATCCTGCCGATGACCGCAGATGCGCAGATCGACGAGCCGGCGCTGCGCAAGTACATGCGCCATGTCGCGCAGGCGCCGATCCACGGTGTCGCAGTCAATGTCGACACCGGTGAAGCGACCCACCTGTCGCATGAAGAGCGGGTGCGGGTCGTGGAGATCGTCGTCGATGAGATCGGCAGCAGGGTTCCGGTCATCGCCGGATTGCCCGCCCAGTTCACCCAGCAGGCGGTGGCCTACGGCAAGGACTACCGTGATGCGGGCGCGTCGGCATTGCTGGTCTTTCCCATCTCCGCGTACCAGGGGCTCCCGCTCGACCCGGAGGTGGTGATCCGCTACCACACCGCGATCGGCGACGGGGTCGGTCTCCCGCTGGTACTGTTCAACCTGGTTCCCTCACTGGGCGGCGTCCTCCTATCCCCCGCCGTCCTCGAGCGTCTCTGTGGACTGGCGCCGGTGGTGGCGATCAAGGAAGCGTCATTCGACGCCAAGGTCTACGTGGAGGTGGTGGCAGCGGTACGAGGTCAACGGCGACCGATCGCGATCCTCACCGGCGACGACCCCTTCATCTACGAGTCGTTCGTGCTCGGTGCGGACGGCGCGCTGCTCGGGTTCGGAGCCGTGCCTACCAGGCAGCTCGCCGCCATGGTCGATGCCGCCGTCGCTGGGCGCCTCGACGAGTCCAGGACGATAATGAACCGCCTCACCCCGCTGATGCATGCGCTGTTCGCTCCCCCGGTGCGCAACTACCGGGCTCGGTCGAAGGAGGCGCTCGTCATGCAGGGCATCCTGGAACGGGCCACAGTCCGCGAGCCGCTGCTGCCGATCACCGACGAGGACCGCAGCGCGGTGCGCGACGCGATGATCACCGCCGGCGAGGTGGAGGCTGCAGGCGTCGCATGAGGTTCGCCCTCTGGCTGCCCTCCTACGTCTACAAGGACTCATCCATCGATCATCGCGGCAGGCTTCGCGACTGCATCGCTGCGGCGGAGGACGCCGGCTTCGACATCTGGGTCATCGATCATCTGCTGACCGCGCCCGGACTGTACGGTGTCACCTGGTTGGAGCCACTGGAAGCGCTCACCTACGCGGCTGCGATCACCCGCAAGGTGAGGCTGGCCACAGGGATCCTGGTGCTGCCGGTGCGGCACCCGGTTCTTCTGGCCAAGGAGATCGGCACGCTCGACTACCTGTCGGAAGGGCGTTACATCTTCGGCGTCGGCACCGGCTGGTACGGACCTGAATACGACGCGACCGGCAGTCGCCTCGAGGAGCGAGGCGCACGAACAGATGAGCTCCTCGCGGCGGTGCGGCGCCTGCTGACCGAGGACAACGTCACCTTCGAGGGCCGCTTCTACCGCTTCCGTGACGTCACCATCGAGCCGCGTCCCGCCACCATGCCACCCGTGTGGGTGTCCGGAGGTGGGCGGGTCGCCGACGTCGCTTCGCCTGACCAGGGCGGTCTGGCGCCGAAGGTCCTCGAGCGCATCGTCTGGGCGGACGGGTGGCTGTCGCGCAGCGCCGCCGACCTCGAAATGATCACCGCGGACTGGAACGAGATTTCCGCCGAGGTTCGCCGCCTCCGCGGCACCCTTGAAGGTTTCACATTCGGACACTGCAACTTCATCCACGTCGTCGATACGGACGACGAGGCAGAGGCGCTCCGCCAGCAGGAGCCGCCATTCATGGAGACGATGGGCAGCCATCGCCCTTTCGAGAGGCTCCGGCGCAGCTACCTGACGGGGACCCCAAGGCAGCAGCTGGAGCGCCTGCGTGCCCTGCAGGAGGTGGGCTGCGAGTACGTCGTGCTCGGCCCCACCACAGACGACCCCCGTCAGGTCGAGCTGATCAGGG
>JBOGYN010000171.1:0-9405 GCA_050696855.1 Solirubrobacteraceae bacterium
GTCCCGCCATGAGTGAGCTGCGCGGCGTCCGCGTCCTGGTCACCGGCGCCACCAGCGGCTTGGGCGCGGCGATGGCCGCCGCGCTCGCCGAGGCGGGCGCCCGGGTGATGGTCACCGGCCGCGATGCGGCCCGGGCGGAAGCGACCGCCACGGAGCTCGGAGCCTCGGCGATCGCCGGCCAGCTCGACGTGCGTGACGAGCGCTCGGTAGCCGCCTGTATCGGTCGGGCTCGCGACGCCTGGGGAGGCATCGACATGCTCGTCAACAACGCGGGCATCGGCATGCGGACGGTCAATCCCCGCTTCCTTTCGGAGCCCCAGCCGTTCTGGGCGGTGACGCCGGCCGGATTTCGGGATGTCGTGGAGACCAAGGTCGTGGGCTGTTTTCTGATGGCCCGCGAGGTGGTGCCGCTGATGCTCCGCGAGGGCGGCGGCCGGATCGTGAACATCTCGATGAACGAGCAGACGATGGTCCGGCGTGGGTTTGTGCCCTACGGGCCGGCGGGCGCCGGCGTCGAGGCGTTGTCACGGGTGATGGCAGCAGATCTGGCCGACAGCTCCGTGACCGTCAACATCCTGCTTCCCGGCGGTCGGGGCACCCGGACCGGAATGGTCCCCGTTGACGTTCCTCCCGAGGTCCGGGCCGGGCTGCTGGACCCGGCCGTGATGGGCCCGCCGATCGTGTGGCTCGCCTCTGACCAGGCGGCCGGTATGCATGACCGGCGGATCGTGGCGAGCGAGTTTGACGCGGCGCTGGCCGCGCCATGAACGCGATCCTGGTCGCGCAACACAGCTATGGACCGACCTAGGACCGACCTAGGACCGACCCCAACCAGCGGTCGCAGCGCCAAGCTAGCGAGCGGTCGGGCCGCTGGTGGGTTGACGCTGGCCTGACACATGGCATTTGACCCGAGTCCGGGTTACATCCGCTTCGGGGAAGGTGTCGATAGGTCGAAACTATCCTCTCTGCCAGGCGTTTTTGGGAAGTAGATCGCCACACCTTCGACGGAAATCCGACCTCCGACCTGAGGCAGGCCGTCCACGACTTTGACGCCGTGCCTGCGGCCCCGGGCGCTCGGCCGTCTACGTGCCCGGCCGATAACGGCGCGGCCGTACTGATGACCTTCGCCTACAAGTCGGGGCACACGGACACGGTGAGTGTTGACCTCGCCGGATGCGGTCTTCTCAGCAATGGCAGCGTCCATCGGCGCGCCGTCGGTGCGAACCGCGGTCTGATCGCGGACGTCAAACGCGCCAGCGATCCGAAGCTGAACGGACTTCGTCTGCCGCTCTCATGGCGACCCAAGAGACAGCGGACGCTGGTCCTTCATCGCAATTTTCAACGGATGCCCCAGAACATTGCCTTCCGTCGTTCGAGTTTCAGAACCTGAACGCCGGCGAAACTAAATCCCGCTGAAGTTCTAGCCAGAGGCGAACGCACCGAGATTTCAGCTACGGGGACGGGGGCCGTCGCGGCTGCAACCAGCTGCGAGAGCTTGTCGGCCGCTGCGGCCTTCGGCTGATGGTGGACGTAGATCATCGTCGTCTGGATATCCGCGTGACCCATGTAGGCCTGCACGTCGTGCAACGGCCACGCCTCGACCGCGAGGGTGCCGAACGTGTGGCGAAGGTCGTGAAACACCATCGAATGGGCTCCGGTCCGCTTGTCGCCTAGGCCGGCGGCCTCGAGCGCGGCGTAGAACCACGGGCCCGGACGTTTGCGCGTCGCCGGCCCACTTTTATTGCGCTCCGCTTCTATGCCTGCAGGCGGCGGACCGCAACCGCACGAGGCCGCCCTTGACCCCTCGTACGCCAGAAAATAGAGTCGACGGGGAGAGGGCGAGCGAGGAGGGCAGAACGTGAAACGCTGGCGGAAAATGACCTGGGTACTGATCGTCCTGATCACCGTGACGGTTGCCTTCGCTGCCCTTATCGCGCCCGCTATGGCCTCGGCGCATCGGCCGACCACGAAGGGCGAAAAGACAGCGATGATGTTTCACGCTGGCAATCACTACGACCCGGGCGTTGGGACAGTGGACGCGCCGCGCGGGTACCCATTGCGCTGTGCCCTTGCTGACATCAGCACCGTCGTTCGTGGCTCTCAGTGGGGCGCCTGGGCGTTCAACGGCCGCTTCAAGTCCCTAGATCCTGGGTGCAGGCGGTGGGCCTCAAATGGGATATCCGTTGAGCACAAGATCGGGAAGCGTTGGTTTGTGCTCTGGGAAGGCTCCAACGGCTACCCCTCCAACGTCCCGCGTCGAGTTTTCAACGATCTATACCGAGGGTTGATTTAGCATCGATCCCGGCTAACTGGGCACGTCTCTCTCCCGGGCCACGGCGACTTCTTCAGCTGCTTTCGCCAGCGACTGGAACGCCATGGCCAGCTCCTTCGACCGATCCGTCGTGCGCGGTTCACCCTGGCGTGGCGGACGCCAACCAGAGCATCGAGATCGTCCCGACGAACCCGAAGCCGACGCCCGAGTCGGTGCGCCGGCAGTTTGCCCTGATCAATCCAGTTTCGGATCGCCTGAGGATTAGGCTTCAGCTCCGCAGCAACCTCGGGAAGCGTCAGGAGCTCATTCGTTGCTGGTCATCGCGATGACGGTCATGAAGCGCGCTACGGGCTCGTCAGCTGGGAAGGCGTCGCCGATCTCGAAGTCGATAGCGGCCATCGGGAGAAATCGTAAGCGTTTCGACTTCCCCCCGGGAAACCAAGTAGGCCGGGCGGTCTCCTCTGGGGCCTGGTGCACAGACGCCGGCACACCCGGGCGCCCGCGACCGGGTGATGATCGCTCCACCTACTGTTTCGCGACACATTGCGACACGCTCGGGGCCAGCCGGTAGAAACTCTCTGCAAATCAGGTGGCCCGGGCAGGACTCGAACCTGCGCGCGACGGATTATGAGTCCGCTGCTCTAACCAACTGAGCTACCGGGCCGGCGCCAGGCAAGGTACCGCTTGGCGGCGCGTTCAGAGCCGAGCGAGGGGGAGAAGGCGCCGTCGGAGCCGGGCGGCGATATATGATTTGGGGGTGGCCCTGCTCAACGCAAGCATCCTGGGACTCGGCGAGTCGCCGAGCTCCTTCGGGCAGACCCTGGCGCTCCTGATCACGTTCCTGGGCATCGGCGTTATCGCCAACGTGCTGATCGTCTACGTGGTCGGTCAGGTGCTGGCCGAGCGTAAGCAGAACCAAGAGCGCCAGCAGAGTCTCCGCGACCGCGGCTGACCGCCGGCCGGCGGACAAATTGGCGCCGGTTTAGCGCCCTTGAGCAACCTCGCGGAAGGAACGGTGGAGGCCGGTGTCGAAACAGACGCCTGCCGATGAAGCACGCTTCCACCACCACCGTCAGTCCCGAGCAGCCGCACGGCCACCAGGCCCTGTCCGGCTACATCCGGGCCCGCTTCGACGACTTCTCGCGCTCGCAGAAGGACGTTGCCCAGTACATCGTCGATCATCTCGACGAAGCCGCTTTCCAGACCGCCGAGGAGCTCGCGCGCCGCGCCAACACCTCCTCGAGCACGGTCGTGCGCTTCTCTCAGGCGCTCGGCTTTGAGGGCTTCCCAGAGCTTCAACAGGCCGCCCGCGACGAGTACCGGCGCCGGCCGGCCGGGGCCGCCGAACAGATCGGCGGCACCGCCCCGTTGTTCTCCCTGGACCACACCGAGTTCGAGGCGGCCCTGGCCGCCGACCACGTCAACGTGGAGGACACGGCCCACAAGCTCTCGCGATCCGATGTCGAGGCCGCGGTCGACGCGATCGTCTCAGCCGAGAAGGTGCTGATCGCGGGTACCGACCAGATGGCCTTCTTCGCCAGCTATCTGCGCCACCTGCTGATGCTGCTCGACCTGCGCGCCGAGATCGTGGCCAGCCCCTCACAGGAGGCGCTGGGACGGCTGAGCCGGATCGACGCCGCCACGCTGGTCATCGGACTCTCGGCAGGCCGCCCGCATCCCCTGATCACGCGGACGATGAAGCTCGCCCGGCACCGCAAGGCGCCCACCCTGGCGATCACCGACGCCACCCTGTCCGAGGTCGCTCGGCTGGCCCGGATCCGTCTTTACTACTCGTCCAATACGCCCGCCTTCGTGCGCTCGCACACCGCGCTGCTCTCGATCATCCAGGCGCTCGCCTACGGCGTCTACGCCCGCGACGCTCAGCAGTACGACATCCGCATCAAGGCCTTCCGCCTGAAGTAGTCAGACCGGCGCTCAGCGCCGGCCGACCAGCAAGGCCTGGGTGGCCTGGCCGATCCGCCCCGCCGGGTCCCAGAGGACACTCTCGGCGACCGCCATACTCCCGGGACCGACCCGCATCTCGGACTGCAGCGCCACCCATTCCCCGTGCGGCGCCCGCTCGATGTAGAGGGTCAGGTCGGGGTTGATAAACACGTGCTCGTGCCAGGAGAGTTCAGAGGCGATCCCGTTGCCGAAGTCGGCGGCCGCGGCCATGAGCTCGAATGGGCTCAGCGCCGCGCGGCCGACCAGCGGTCCACGGAGGCGAAACCACGCCGTGGCCGATCCGATCTCGCGGAACGCCCCCTCGACGAAGCGGATCTCCATTGCGTGGGTGGCGAACATCGGCGGGCCGTCACCGAAGTCGTTGGCGCGGCCGGCCTCGGGGCCGGGAAAGGGCGGCGGCCCGCCCAGAGCGTCGCCGATCTCTGAGGCGATCAGGTACAGAGCCCGAGCCCGCGCCACCTCGACGCCGCTCTCGTCCTCGATCGACGCCTCGAGCAGGGTCACCCGGCGACCGGGGCGCAGCACCTCAACCCGGACCGACAGGGGGGACAGTGGCACCGGGCGCACGAACTCGCAGGTGAGTCGGCCCAGCTGCAGCTCAGGCGCGGCGACGCTGCCCTCGAAGGCGTGCACGAACAGTGCCGCCGGCGCCCCGCCGTGCAGAGCGCCGGGATCCCATGGGCCGCGCGCGGTTTCGCTGGGCACGAAGCGCTCGCCATCGCGTACAAAAAGCGGATCCAGACTCATCGCGGCACACGGTAGCGGCCCGGGTACACTGGCCTGACGATGCCTGAGAACGGCGACAGCCCCCGGAGCGAGGCGACCTTCAGGGTCAAGTCGGGCCTGGCCGAGATGCTCAAGGGCGGCGTGATCATGGACGTCGTGACCGCCGAGCAGGCCAAGATCGCCGAGGACGCCGGGGCCGCGGCCGTGATGGCCCTCGAGCGGGTTCCAGCCGACATCCGCCGCGACGGGGGCGTGGCTCGGATGTCCGATCCCGAGATGATCAAGGGAATCCAGGAGACGGTCACGATTCCGGTGATGGCCAAGGCCCGGATCGGCCATTTCGCCGAGGCCCAAGTGCTCGAAGCGCTCGAAGTCGACTACATCGACGAGTCCGAAGTGCTCACGCCCGCCGACGAGGCCAACCACATCGACAAATGGCAGTACAAGATTCCCTTCGTCTGCGGCGCCACCAACCTGGGTGAGGCGCTGCGCCGGATCGGTGAAGGCGCGGCGATGATCCGCTCCAAGGGCGAGGCCGGCACCGGCGACATCGTCGAGGCGGTCCGGCACCTGCGCAAGATCCGGGGCGAGATCAAGCGGCTCGGCTCGCTCGAGCCCGAGGAGCTGGCCACGGCCGCCAAGGAGCTCGGCGCCCCGCTGAACCTGGTGCGTGCGGTGGCGACGGACGGAGGCCTGCCGGTGGTGCTCTTCTGCGCCGGCGGTATTGCCACCCCGGCCGACGCCTCGCTGGTCATGCAACTCGGAGCCGAAGGTGTGTTCGTCGGCTCGGGGATCTTCAAGTCCGAGGATCCCGAGCGTCGCGCCCGCGCGATCGTCGAGGCGACCACGCACTTCCGGGACGCCGCCCGGGTCGCTGCCGCCTCGACCGGTCTCGGGCAGCCGATGGTCAGCCTCGAGACCTCCAAGCTCGAGTCCGAGCAGCTGCTGGCCCCCCGCGGCTGGTAGCGGTGCGTGATCAGACCGGGGGTGGGCCGCCGCCGGCCTCGCGCAGCGCGGTGGTGGGCGTGCTCGCGCTGCAGGGCGACTTCGAGGCCCACGCCAAGGTTCTGAGCCGGCTCGGGGCCAGCGCGCGCGAAGTCCGGGTCCCGGCCCAGCTGCCCGGGCTCGACGCCCTGATCATCCCCGGCGGGGAGTCGACCGTGATGACGCTCGGTATTGAGCGGGAGGGCCTCGCTGAGCCGATCCGCGAGCTGACCCGGGCGGGCATGCCCGTGCTCGGGACGTGCGCGGGGCTGATCATGCTCGACCGCGACCACCTCGACATTCTCGACATTCGCGCCGAGCGCAATGCCTTCGGTCGCCAGGTCCGCTCCTTCGAAGCCGACCTGGATTTCGCCGACCTGGAGGGCGGACCGGTGCACGCCGTCTTCATCCGCGCGCCGTGGGTGGCCGAGTACGGCAGGGGGGTCGAGGTTTTGGCCGAGGCGGCCGATCATCCGGTCGCGGTTCGGCAGGGCAATGTGCTCGCGGTGGCCTTTCATCCCGAGCTGACCGGAGAGGCCCGGATCCACGCGCTGCTGCTCGCGCAGCTCCGGCTCTGACCGCCCTCAGGGCGTCTGGCTCGGCTCGCGCCGGCGGCGCTCGGTGTAGGCGCGAAAATCGCGCTCGAAGGTGACCCAGTCAAGCCGCGGGACTCCATCGGGCTCGGGCGGGGGCTGCTCGTCCTCGGGCTGATCGCCGTCCGGGGGATCCTCCTGATCGCGACCGCGCGACAGCCAGGCGGCGAGGGCCGAAACCATGATCCCGGCTCCGTAGACCAATCCGGCGAGGAGCTCGTGGTGGGTCAGGGAGGCCAGCCCGCCGACTGCGTACAGGATCAGCGCGGAGAGCACCAAGCGGCGCAGCTCCGTACCCGGGATCGACTGGCGCGGAGCCCGCGCATAGGCGCTCGTGAAGATCGCGGCGCAGAACGCGATCGCGAGCGCCAGTCTCCACGCGGCTGCGAGCGAGAACACCATCCTCGTTCTCCATGATGCTCCGCTGAGCTCAGAAATCAAGCTCGGCCTCGCCAAGCGAGCGCCTCAAACCACCAGCCCGTGCCGCATGGTGTTCTCAGATACCGCCTGCTGCTGGACGAACTGCAGCAGGTAGTCAGGGCCGCCTGCCTTCAGCCCCGTGCCCGACAGCCGGTTGCCGCCGAACGGCTGGCGGGCGACCATCGCCCCGGTGATGCCCCGGTTGACGTACAGGTTCCCGACCGGGGTGCGCGCCCGGACGTGGCGTACCGCCCCGGGGTCCCGGGTGAAGAGCCCGCCGGTGAGGGCGAAGGGCAGCTCGTCAACCACGTCACAGGCGTGCTCGATGTCGCGCACGCGCTGGACGGCCAGCAGGGGGCCGAAGATCTCCTCGTTGAGCACGGCCGAATCGGTGGGTAGGTCGACGGCCACGGTCGCCGGACAAAACCAGCCGCTGCCCTCGGGTGCGGCGGCCGAAGCGATGATCGTGCCCTCGTGCGCGGCGAGATCGTGGTAGCGGGCCACGCGCTCCTGGGCGGCCTGCTCGATCACCGGGGGAACGTCGGTGCCGAGCGTCTCGGCCTGGCCCACCACCAGCACGCGGGCAGCTCCGGCCAGGCGCTGGCACAGCTGGTCGGCGATTGCCTCGTGGACGAGCACCCGGGACGCCGCCGAGCATTTCTGGCCGGCGTAGGCAAAGGCCGAGCCGACGATCGCGGGTACGGCCTCGTCGAGATCGGCGTCACCGTCGACGATCACGCAGTTCTTGCCCCCGAGCTCGGCGACCACGGCCTTGAAGTGGCGCTGGCCAGTGCCGATCTGCGCCGCCGCCGCCACGATCTCCTTGCCCACCGGGAGCGAGCCGGTGAAGGCGATCGCCGCCACCTCGGGGTGGCGCACGAGCGCGGCGCCGACCTCGCCGTCGCCCGGGAGCAGGCTCAGGGCCGCGGGCGGGACTCCGCCGGCGCGCAGCGCCTCGACGAGGCGGCCGGCCAGCGCCGGGGACTGCTCGGCGGGCTTGAGGATCACGGCGTTGCCGGTGACAAGTGCCGCCGCGGTCATCCCGCACGGGATCGCCAGGGGGAAGTTCCACGGGGAGATCACGGCGACGATTCCCCGGGGCAGGAAGCGAAGATCGTTGCGCTCTCCGGGGACCTGGAGGAGCTCGCGACCGCGGCCCAGCTCGAGGCCGGCCCGGGCGTAGTACTCGAGAAAGTCGATCGCCTCACAGACGTCGCCGTCGGCCTCCAGCCACGGCTTGGCGCACTCGCGAACCTCGAGGGCGGTCAGCTCCAGCCGCCGTTCGCGAATCCAGGCGGCGGCCGCGACCAGGGCTTGGGCCCGCGCCTCGGGGCTCGTCTCCCGCCAGGTCCGCAGCCCGGCGCGCGCGGTCTCGATCGCCGCTTGGACCTCGTCGGGACGGGCGGCCGCGGCTCGGGCGACCAGCCGCTCGGGCTGGCCGGGATCGGTCGAAGCGAGCTCATCGCCGGCCCGGTCGCCGTCCCCGATTCGCACCGGCACCGAGGCCGGGAGGGTCCCGTCCAGGCCGGACAGCGCATCGTTGAGCTGGGCGCGGACGCTGGCGCGGCGCAACTCGAGCACGGGCTCGTTGGCAAACGGGGCCAGGGTCATCGGGCGTCACGTTACCCGCGCCCAGCATCATCGGGCCTCACGTTACCCGCGCCCAGCATTGGTAGGCTCGCCGCGCGATGACGGCACCCGTGAGCGTGATCATCCGCGCCCGCGACGAGGCCAAGCAACTGCGGCGCTGCCTCGCGGCGCTGCGGGGTCAGGAGGGGGTGAGCGAGATCGAGACGATCTACGTCGACACCGGCTCAACCGACGGCAGCCTCGAGGTGGCCAAAACAATGGGCGCGAAGTCGATCGCCACCCCCGGCCTTGCCCCGTTCTCATTCGGTGGTGCCCTCAACATCGGGGCCGCGAACGCGAACGGTGAGGCCTTCGTGGCCCTCTCGGCCCACGTGATGCTGCCCGACGCCGGCTGGCTGGCCCGCGCCGCCGCCGCGCTCACAGATCCGACGGTGGCCTGCGCCAGCGGAGACGTGTACGGCCCCGACGGCGAGCGCCTGGCCGCGGCCACACACCAGGACGCCGCGCTGGCGCGCCGGCGCCCGGAGTGGGGGTACGCCAACGGTGCCGGGGCGTTCCGCGCCTCGTTGTGGCGCCAGCGGCCGTTCCGTGACGACTTGCCGGGGTGCGAGGACAAGGAGTGGGCGCTGCACTGGCTGGAGCGGGGCTACGTGTGCCGGGTGGACCCGGCACTGGCCGTGGGCCATGACCACACCCATGACTCGCTGCGGGCGATCTTCCACCGGGCTGAGCGCGAGGAACGCGCGTACGCCGCGTTTCTGGAGGGCCGAGAGAACTACGGCCCCCGAGAGCTAGCGCACGACTGGTGGTCCGACCTGCGCTGGTATGACTCGGCGCTCCGGGCCCGCCTGAGCC
>JBOGYN010000172.1:0-6473 GCA_050696855.1 Solirubrobacteraceae bacterium
CTAAGACGACCTCCGGCGAGAGCTTCACCTTCCAGGCCGACTCGCAGCCGACCCTGACCGCGGGCGCCGAGCCCGGCGAGAGGGTGCGGATCGGCTACGTGGAGACCCGGACGGGCAGCATGACCGCGACCGTGATCCAGTACCTGGGTGCGGTCACGGCGAGCGGCACGGTCACCGCCGTCGCCTCGGACGGTTCCTCGATGTCGATCCACACCAACGGCGGCGAGGCCCTGACCTTCTCCACCTCGGCGGTCACGGACCTGGTCACCGGCCTCCGGGTCGGAGACGGCGTGCAGGTGACCTACAGCAAGGACCCCGCCGGCCGGCTGATCCCGCACGCGGTCCAGACCCTCACCACCCCGACTCCAGCGCCGCCCACCACCACGTAGCCAGGACTGCCCGCGGTCACGCTTGCCTTGTGCAGCATCGCTCCTCGGTTCACCTTGGTGTCAGAGCTAAAAGAGCGGGACGGCGGCGACTCATCGCCGGTCAGGATCACCGGGCCACCCGGCGCTACGTCCGAGTGCCAGCAGAGCGATGTCATCGGCTGGTTCGGACGTGAGCGCGGCGACGATCTGGCTGCAGATCGCTCCGGCGGCGGGGGCCGCGGCCGCCAGCAGGGCGGCCAGTCGGTCGATGCCCACGTCCAGCGGCTCGCCGCGCCGCTCGATCAGACCATCGGTGTAGAGCAGCAGTACGTCGCCGACCGCGAGGTGCACCCGCGTCTGCTTGCGCTGCGCGCTTGAGCCCACGCCGAGCGCGGCCCCCCGGCCCTCTGCAGCCCTTTCCACGCTCCCGCCGGCGCGTCGGATGAGCGGCGGAGGGTGACCGGCGTTGGCGTACTCGAGCGTCCCTGACGCGGGATCGAAGACCCCGCACAGGCAGGTGGTCATGGTCAGCTCCGCGTCCAGGACGAGCCGATCCAGGCTCGCCGTGAGCACGGCCGGCATGTGGCCCTCAAGCGCGTAAGCGCGCAGGGCGTGTCGAAGCTGCCCCATGACTGCCGCAGCCAGGACCCCATGGCCGGCCACGTCGCCGATGGCGATCACGATCCGGCCGTCACCGAGCTCGATCGCGTCGTAGAAGTCGCCTCCTACCTCGAGCCCGCGACCGGCGGGGACGTAGCTCGCGGCGAGCTCGACGCCGGTTACCTCCGGCAGTCCGCGAGGCAGCAGGCTGCGCTGGAGTGTCAGCGCGATCTCCTCAAGCTCGCGAGCGCGGGAGCGTTCCGCGTCATGCGCCGCCGCGCTGGTCAGCGCCAACGCGACGTGGTGGGCGACGAGCCGGAAGAAGCCGCGGTAATCGGCGTCCAGTGGTCGCCGCGGGTTCACGCCGAGGACGAGCACGGCGGCGGGGTTGGACTTGCCCGACCCAGAGACCGGCAGCGCAACTGCAGTGTCAGGCCCGATGCCCAGCTCGGGGACCTCGAGGTCGCACTCGCCGTATGCGGCCGCTCGAGCGGCCGACTCCCAGCGCCCCGCAGAGATCTGCTCGGGCAGGCCGGTCCCGGCTGCCACGCGGGCGTCTCCCGTTTCGTCGAGGAGGTACAGCACCGCGAACGGAACCTCCTCGTTCGCCTCGGCGAGCGCGCCGATGGCGGCCTCGGCGACGTCCTGGTAGGCGCGGGCCGCGGCCAATCGGTCTCCGAGGCGGGTCAGCGTCTGCAGTCGGCGGGCCGCGATCACGCGCATCGTCGTCTCGGTCACAGCGGTGAACACGCCGGCGATCTCCCCCCGCGCCTCGTCGTAGATGGGGCTGAACGACCAGGTGAAGAAGCACGTCTCGGCAAAGCCCCTCCGCTCGAGGATCAGCATCTGGTCTTCAGACCACGTGGCCGTGCCGGTGTTCAGCACGTCGGTCAACATCGGTCCGATCTGGTCCCATATCTCCGGCCAGACCGCCTGAAGCGGGGTGCCCATCGCCCCTGGGTGCTTGGTGCCGAGCATCGGCGCGTAGCCATCGTTGTAGATGGTGATCAGCCCGGGCCCCCAAAAAACACACAGGCCGAACCGCGATTGCAGGCAGATCGTGACTGCGGTGCGCAGCGAGGTGGGCCATGCGCGGGCGGGTCCGAGGGGCGTTGCCCCCCAGTCAACGGAGCGAGCCAGCGCTCCCGCCTCGCCGCCACCGGACAGGCAATCGGATGCGGATGCGAGCACGGGGCGATTCTTGCACCACGATGTCGTCACGTCAGCTTCACGGGGCATCAGTTGTCAAGGGCCAACAAGAATCGGCTCAGGGTCGTGTGTCGGCTGGCTAGGCACGGCTCGCGAAGGCCAGGAAGCGCTCGAACAGGCCTCGACCGAGGTTCATCGACGCCGAGATGCGCGCCGCGGTCTCGCGGCGCAGCGATTGTGCCTGGACACCCGCGCCCCGGGCCTCGGGGCCGGTGCCGTCGTCATCGATCCACCCGCCGATGATGGCGGCTGTGACCTCGGGATGAAACTGCACACCCCACGCTTGGCCGAGGCGAAATGCCTGTGGGCCCACGTCATTTTCGGCCAACAGCTCCGAGCCGGGCGGGACGGCGAACGTGCACCGGTGCCATTGGAAGACCACGGCCGGGTTTTCCAGCTCGGCAAACAGCGGATCGCGTTCGGTGCCGGCCCGAGCGTCGATCGTCTTCCAGCCGATCTCCGAGACTTCGAGGCGCCGCACCTTCGCCCCGCCCGCCTCGGCGAGAAGTTGGCTGCCGAGGCACACCCCGAGGAGCGGAAGCTGGCGGGTCAGCGCGGAACGGATCAGGGTCTTCTCGGCCGTCAGCCACGGATGGTCGTCCTGCTGATCGACGTCGGCGCTGGCTCCGAGCACCACCAAACCGGCCAGGCCGTCCAGCGTCGGGACGGGTTCGTCGGGCACGAGCCACGGCACCAGCTCGACCCCGCTGCGGGTGGCCGCCTCTGCGAACACGCCGGGTCCCGCGTCGGCCTGGTGCACACAGCACAGGACCCGCGCTCGACCGGCGCCCACCGGTCAGACCGACGGCTCGCCCTGCAGCGCGGCGACGCCGAGCGCGGCCGCCCCGAGCGCGGTGCCCGTCACGAGCACGGTGCTGAACCGGGGCAATTCTCCCCGCCGGCCCGCGAACACGCCGGCCGCGGCGTCGGCGAGGTCACAGGCGATGCCGATCCGCAGCCACAACGAGCGCTGGGTACCGCGACTGGTGCTCAGCCCGTAGCCGAGGGCGGCGTCGCGAATCCCAAACAGGCGGGCCAGGTAGGGAGCCTGCGGATTGTTGGCGGGATCCAACCCGAACAGCCGGCCGGACAGACGAGGCGCCACCCATGCGCCGACGCCGATCGCGCTGCGCACACTGACCAGTCCGGCAATCACCTGGTCGTTTTCCATGAGCGCGAGCCTATCCCAACGATCTCAACCGGTCGAGTCTGATCCACCGCGCGGGGCAGCGAGCGGCGTTATGAATCGCGCCTCGCGGCGCCAACGTGTAGGTTCGGCGCATGAACGCTGACCTTTCCCTGGGCGAGGCGGCCGCCGCGCTCGGGGTGAGCGTGGACACACTGCGCCGCTGGGACCGCAAGGGTCAGCTCAAGACCAAGCGCGACCCGCGCAACCGCCGGCTGGTCCCGGCGTCGGAAGTACGACGTCTGAGTGACCGTCCCGAGCGCCACCGCACCGGTACCCGTCGCTCGGCTCGCAACCGCTTCTCGGGCGTGGTGCGCTCGGTCGAGGCCGACGGTGTGATGGCTCTGGTCGAGGTGGAGGCCGGCCCCTTTCTCCTCACGGCTGCCATCACCCGGGACGCCATCGAGGAGCTCGGGCTGGCCCCGGGAGTGTCGGCCACCGCGGTCGTCAAGGCGACCTCGGTCATGATCGAGCGCTCGCGCCCGACCCGGCGCGCATGAGAGCTCGACACTTACAATGACTCACGCTATGCCCCCATGGTCTAGCGGTTAGGACGCCTGCCTTTCACGCAGGAGATCGCCGGTTCGAGTCCGGCTGGGGGTACTGCGAAAGCGGCAAAATGGTAGCCCGTTACGCGCTTACAGCACTTGCACCAGGGGCTTGAAAGCTTCGGTGGGTACCCGGGATGGGTACCAGACCCCGGCGGGTTCCCGGACGATGTCGCCTGCCCGCTCGGCCTTATCCGGCATGGCGGAACGCGATCATCCGTTGCACGGCGTTCCCATGTCGACCTCCACGATCGGAATGTAGCCGCCGATGCGCTCGCCCGCTGCGCGCCCTCCGTAGGACGAAAGGGATGCCGACGAGGCGCCCTTTCCGCGCATTGCGCAGCTGTGCGATGCGTCGTCGGGATGTCCCTCCTAGGGTGAATGCAGGTCCGCGACGGGAGTCCTCGAGTGTTAGATGCTGCTGGTGGTTGGTGCGGGTCGCAGGCCGGCTGCGATCGTCAGGACCTGGTCTCGGGTGAGGTTGTCGGACATGAGGTGCACGAACGTGCCTTCGCGTTCGAGTTCGACCTGTGCCTGGCCCCACGTGGCTGGTCTCGTCCTCATCTCGGTCCCCTCGCGTGTGACGGTCTCCCAGCCCTCTCCCTCGCCCAGGTCCCGGTACGGATCTGACCTTCCCGCAGGGAATTGGCTGAGCGAGAGGCTTTCGTGGCCATCAGTCGAGCAGTAGGTGACGCCGATCTGCATGGGCGAGGGTGGACGCTGGGATGGCCGGATCAGCCTGCACTGGACCTGCCAGTTGGCAGGAATGGTGTCGGGCATCAGGACCGTGAACGGGGCGCGCTGTTGCGCCTCGACGAGAGTGACGTGCTCAACGCGGGACTCGTGCCACGTCCTCGTTTGGATCGGCTCGCCGGTTGGCGGTTCAAACCGAAACGTGTCGTCTGGGATCCGTTGATCGAACGCCGCCACGAGGGTCGTGATCTTGTGGAAAGGCTGCCCGTCTCGGATCGCGGTGACGGCGAGAAGAACACCGAACTGCCGATCGATCTCCAGCTCGTAATAGTCGGCGCCTGTACCAAGTTCGTGGAGTTCGAATGCCGGCGGTCCACGCCGGGCATCCTGCGGCCGCGGGACGCCGCGCGCACTGATCGTCGGCCGCCCGGCGACCTCGGAGCTTCGGGTGGGCTGAAACCGCAGCGAACTCAGCAGCGGTGTCGGATCCCGCATGATTTGAAGTTCTTCCCCGACGCCGCTACCGACGCCCGGATCGTCCTGGTTGCTGTGGGCTCCGTTCCGCTCGTCCCACATCCACCACAGCGGCCCATCGGCGACTGCGTAATAGCCGTCTCGCGCCCCTCCGTGATACTCGACGCGGACCCGGTTGCCGTCACGCCAGATCCGCACGGTTTCCTCGATCTCTGTCGGCTGAGGCGTCCCGCTGCCATAGCTGAACGTTCGCGTCGACGCGCCTCGCCGCTGCTGCTCCTCCGCATTGGCGCGGAATGCTGCGTGTAGACGCTCCTGATGCCGCCAAACGCGGTAGGTGACCTGGACCGTGTTCGCCGGCACGTCAGCACCATGCAGCAGCACGAGCAGTTCTCCAAGGTCGTCCCGATCGAGACTCGCGTTGTAAGACTCTCCGGTCACCAGCGGCAGCCTAGCCCCGTGAGGAGTTACGGGCCCAACAGACCCAAGCCCCGGAACCGGACTTCGCGGGCTGGGGGACCAACACGCGACGAACAGCCAGCGCAGCGATGCGCAGTTTCGCGTATTCCGAGGACGTCGTCGGTGACTGTGGTCTCATGCTCGTGGCCACATCAAGCGGGTGAGCGCGCTGAAGTCGGCAGAATCCCCCTGTGGCTTCTCCGCAGACCCTGAGCGAAGCCGAACGACGGACCGTGGCGGCATGGGCGGCTGATTGCGCCCAACGTGTACTCCCGTTCTTTGAGGCGGAGGCTCCAGGCGATAGGCGCCCGTATGACGCGATCACCCGAACCCGAGCCTTCGCGCGTGGAGAGCTTGACGTGGCCGAACAGATCCGCCGCCGTTTCGCCGGTGGCGGCGCCGCACATGGCGTTAGTCCTGCGGCGGCCGCTGCGGCTCGAGCGGCCGGGCAGGCCTCAGCGATACCACACATGGGCGCCCATGCCCTCGCTGCCGCAGCGTACGCCGCCAAAGCCATGAGGCTCGCCGCCCCGGCGCATCCAGAGGCGGTCAGCGAAGAGATCGACTGGCAGCTCGCAAGCATGTCCGACGAGGTCCGAGCTGCACTACGCAAGCTGCCGCCGGTTGGGGAGAATCGGTCCGGGCCACTCGGGCCAGGCCTTCTCGCTTCGGGCATGCTTGGCGCGATCATCCGTGATCTTCAGGCTGAGCTAGCGGGCACCGACCGCTGAGCTCCTCCGCGCAGCGTTGCCGCTGGCACTGAAGGTCCAGGCCACTCGACCGTGCCGCTTACCGCGCAGGGGAGGGCCCTTCGCGGTGCCCGTGGACACGGCCGCCGTCGACGCAAAGCGGGACCCGCGTCGCTGCTGGATTCGACCGGGAGCAGACGTCTGCTGGGTCCGTTTCGGAGCGGCGAAGAGTGCCGGATGTTCGTGA
>JBOGYN010000173.1:0-2508 GCA_050696855.1 Solirubrobacteraceae bacterium
CCGAGATCGACCGGCGCATGACCTCGGCCTCGAAGTGAGGCGCCCCGGGCTCGACGTGGTGACCGAGCTGCTCCAGACTCTGCGCGCAACGGTCGGCGACGGCCTGGACGCGGGGGTCGACGGTTCCTGGAAATGGGGGCGCGGGGGCGTGCAGGATCCGCACGGGAATCGATTCCCCGCCCACCCCTCCGCCCACCAGTCCGCCGACCTGCCCGTCCGCTGCGACGCCTACCTCGGCGAGGAATGGGCGTAGGGGCGCCGGCGCCGCGTATGGATCTCCGGTTGCGGTTCCGGCCACGACGTCGAGCAGCAGTGCGCTGTCGCGCACGGTCCGGGTTAAAGCGTGCTTGTTGACGAGGCCGTCCAGCAACTGCCCGGCGAACGGAGCGAACGAGCTTCGTCCGCGGCGCGGCTTGAGGCCGACGAGGCCGCAGCACGAGGAGGGCATCCGGATCGAGCCGGTGCCGTCCCCGCCTGAGGCCGCCGCCACGAGTCCTGCGGCGACAGCGGCGGCCGAGCCCCCGCTCGAGCCGCCGGGCGAGAGCTCGGGGTTCCACGGGTTCAGCGTCGGTCCGAATAGCGAGGGCTCGGTGGCGCAGTGGTTCCCGAACTCCGGGGTATTCGTGCGTCCGCAGATGATCAGACCCGCGTCGAGGTATCGCTGAACGGTCCACGCCGTTTCGGCGGCGACGTGATCACGCAGCGCGCGGGAGCCCATCCGCTCGGGCCGCCCCGCCTGCGGCTCGCCGAGGTCCTTGAGCAGGAACGGGACTCCCGTCAAGGGCCCCTCGGGAAGATCCCCGGCAGCCGCGTCTCGGGCGGCCTCGAAGTCAGCGTGAACGAGAACGTTGAGTTCGGGCGCGCCCTCGAGGCGGGCGATCGCCGCCTCGACCAGCTCGACCGCTGAGACCTCGCCATCGCGCACCAAGCGAGCTTGCTCAGCCGCGTCCTTCCACATCAGCTCGGCCGACATTGGAGGCGTGACCGTCAGTGAGGGGCCGGGCGACGCGAGCGGGACACGCAACCGCCCTGGCCGACCATGACCACCCAGCGATCGATCCAGGCTAGAGCGTTGATCAGCGGCTGCAAGAATGCGGGCATGAGCATGCGAGCCCGGCCACATCGGTAGGGCGTAGTGGGAGCGTACCGCGACACGCCGCGGCGGTATCTGAGCGTCTGATGGTGAGCATCTCCTCCAGCGACGTGTGCGTCGTCGGGGGCGGGGTGATTGGCCTGGCCGCCGCCGCGAGCCTGCTTGGTTGCGGCGTCGATGTAGTTTGCTTTGACCGCTCGGAGCCGGGTCAAGGACAGTCGGTCGGGCGCACCCGCCAGTTTCGCCACCTGCACGGCAGCGCAGAGTTGATCGAGCTGGCCGTGCGGGCGCGTCAGGGCTGGCTGGAATGGGAGGGGCGGTTTGGCCGCACGCTGCTCGGCTCCGAGGGTGCCCTCCGCGCCGGCGGCGAGCCTGGCGAGCTCGACGCCCTGTGCGCGGCCGGCGTCCCCGCCGTCGCGCTGGACCCAGAGCTAGCCCAGGCCCGTCTCCCGGTGGCGGTCCTCCCGGCGGCAAGCTTCCTCTGGGACCCACTTGCGGGCGCGATTCGGGCGTCGGACACAGTGCAGGCGCTATCGGATTGGATCGGCCCCCGCGTATCGCGGACCGAGGTCAGCTCGATCGCCATCCACGGCGACGGGGAGTCAGTAGATGTGCTCACGGCGAGCGGCGTGCACCGCAGCGCTCGTTGTCTGGTGTGTGCCGGCGCGGGGACCGATCGGCTGGTCCGGCCGCTCGGGCTGGCGGTGAGGCAGGATCGCCAGGCCCATCTGCGCCTGGGGTTTCGAACCCGGGTGCCGACGTCCCAGCCGCTGCCGTGCTTCAGTGACCGCAGCGGCCACGCGGGTGAGCAGATCTACGCGTTGAGCGACCTCGGGGACCGCTACGCGGTCGGTCTGGCCCCGGTCACCACCTACCCGGCCGTTGAAGATCTGGCCGGCGAGGTGCCGGCCGGCGTGAGCGTGGCTGCCCAGCGTGACCGCATTGTCACCTACGTGCGCCGCGTCCTGCCCGGTCTCGATCCCGCGCCGGTCGATGCAGTGCTGCGGCTCACGACGACCCTGCCCTCGCATCCCGAAGACGGCTTTGAGGTGTGGCGCCAAGGACCGGTGGTCGCCGTCGCGGGTCCCAACCTGTTCAAGTTCGCCCCCGTCATCGGCGAGCGCCTGGCCGCCGCGGTCAGCGAACAGCAGCCGTTGGACGGCCTGCTTCGGCCGCCGCCAGAAATCGCGCGCACAGCTCGCGGCCCTCGTCGTTCGTCGCGCTGATTCGCGCTGCGACGGCAGCCCGAAGCGCCGCCAGGTCCACCGAAACCGGCACCCCGCCCGGGGCAGGCGGATGCTTCTCTCCCCAGTGGAGGACCGAGTCGGACGTCACCTCGGGATGCCACTGCACGCCCCAGGCTGATTCGCCGATCCGGAAGCTCTGCAGGCAGACCGAATTGCGAGCCAAGGGGA
>JBOGYN010000174.1:0-6126 GCA_050696855.1 Solirubrobacteraceae bacterium
ACTGCCCGCCGTTCAGTCGGCCCGTGAGCGAGGCTGGGGGATCGCGCTCGACGACATCGGCGCCGACACCCGCTCGCTGGCCCTGATGCCGTTGCTGCGTCCTGACGTGATCAAGCTCGATCTTCGCCTGGTGCAGGCTCAGCCGACTCCCGAGATCGCCGCGATCGCTGGGGCGGTCGGGGCTCAAGCCGAGCGTACCGGCGCGGCGGTGCTCGCCGAGGGAATCGAGAGCGAGCAGCAGGCGCAGTACGCGCGAGCGCTGGGCGCGACCTTGGGGCAGGGGTTCTTCTATGGCCGTCCATCTCCGGAGCCTGAGCGCGCACGAGCGATCCACGCCACTCCACTGCCGATCTATACGGCCGCGTTGCCGCACGCCTGGCGCACACCCTTTGAGCTGGCCAGCGGGCAACGTCCGGTTCGCCACGGACCGATTCCGCTGCTGGCGGCGATCAGCCGCGAGCTCGAGCTCCAGGCGGCGGCGAACACCCGCACCTCGATGCTGATCAGCAGCTTTCCCGACGCCGATCACGGGATGTCCCATATGGATGAGCCCTACGAGGAGCTGGCCGGCGAGCTTGCTTTCGCGGCCGTGTTGGCGTCGGGATGCCGCCGGCACCAGCCCCGGGACTCAGAGCCGTCAGTCTCCACGAGGACGACCCGGCGAACGGCACTTGGAACGTCATCGTGATCAGTGTCCACTACGCATCGATGCTCGCCGCCCGAGAGAACACGCATCCCGGTTCCGCAGAGCGCGAGTTCGATTTCATCTTCACCTACCACCGCGACCTGATCCTTCAGTGCGCCCAAGCTCTGATGCTGAGGATCGCCTACCAGGACGGCGCTGGAACCGCCACCGCCAGTGCCTAGCGTCGTGACCGCGGCGGCGCGAAGCGCTCCTCGGGGGTTCAGCGAGGGGTCTGCATCCGCTGGTCAAGGGGCTCGGTGCTGGCTTGCGCACGCAACGCGCGGCCGATCACCAGCCGCTGGATCTCGCTGGTGCCTTCGAAGATCGTGTAGAGCTTTGCGTCGCGATACCACTTCTCGACCGGGAAATCCTTGACGTAGCCCCAGCCCCCCATCGTCTGGATGGACTGCTCGCAAGCGCGCACTGCCACCTCGGATGCCTTGAGCTTGGACATGGATCCCTCGGCGTTCTCAAACGGCTTGCGCTGGGCGGCCATCCAGGCTGCCCGCCAGGTCAACAGCCGGGCCGCGTCGATGTCAGCCGCGATGTCGGCCAGGGGGAACGCCACGCCCTGATTCTCGATGATCGCCTGGCCGAACGCCTCCCGCTGCACGGCATAGTCGCGGGCGAACTCGAGGGCGGCGCGAGCAATCCCGATCGCCTGCGCGGCGACCATCGGCCGGGTGCGCTCGAACGCGCCCAGGGCCGCGGAGCTGCGCCGCTGGACCGCGGCCGCCGGGCCGCCCTCCTGGGCCGGAGCTATCGGCTTCCGTCCCTTCTCGGACTCGCGCCCCTTGGCGATCCGCTCCTGAAGTCGCGGCAGGCCGCCGAGCAGATGCTCGCCCGGGACCCGGCAGTCGTCCAGCACGATCTCCCCGGTGTGGGAGGCGCGACAACCGAGCTTGTCGAGCTTGCGCAGCATCGAGAGACCCGGCGTGCCCTTGGGCACGATGAACACGCCCTGGCCTCGGTGCCCGGCCTCAGGATCGACGGTGGCGACGACGACGTGAACGTCGGCAATGCCGCCGTTGCCGATGAACACTTTCTGCCCGTTGATCACCCAGTCGGTGCCGTCTTGACGAGCCTGGGTCTGGATCGAGCGGATGTCGCTGCCTCCGCTGGGCTCGGTCACCGCCAGCGCGGCGAGTTTGATGTCGCCGGGAGTCCCAAAGCACTCTGGTGCCCAGCGGGCCAGCTGCTCGTCGGTGGCCGCCTGGCGAATCGCCGCCAGGGCGAGAGCCGGCATCACGATCGAGAGCCCGATCCCGGCACAGCCCCAGAACAGCTCCTCCATCAGGATCGGCAGCGACAGACCGGTCGGATCCACGGACAACTGCGCATAGAGCTCCCAGCCATAGAAACCGTGCCGGGCCGCCTCCTCGAGCACCGGCCAGGGGAACTCCTGCGCCCGGTCGTATTCACTCGCGACCGGCCGGATCACTTCCCGCGCGAACGCGTGTGTCTTGTCGCGCAGCGCAACCTGCTCATCGCTCAGATCAAGGGTGAAGCTCATGAAACCGCCCATTCTTCCTCGCCGGCCGTCAGCCTAGCCGTATCGAGGTAAACCAGGGTCCCGGCCGGGCACGCCACTCCCGGCGCAACGGCGAAAGATGCTCATAATGCGCCGGTGGGCGATCCGCTCCCCACCCCGCTGCAGCGCGCCCCGCCGGGACTGGTCCCGGGGCGGGAGGTGTGGCTGAAGCGGGAGGATGCTCACGAGCTGGGGTCGTTTAAATGGCGCGGGGCCATGCCGACGCTTCAGAAGTACCGAAACCAGGGCGCGGATACCGTCGTCACCGCCTCAACCGGCAACCACGGGGCGGCGACCGCGTGGGCGGCCGCGCGTCTGGACATGGCCGCGATCGTCTACGCCCCCACCGGCCTGAGCCAGATCAAGCTCGCCCGTATGCAGGATCTCGGGGCCGAGGTGCGGCTGGTCGGGGTTGATGTGGACCAGGCGAAGGACGCAGCGGCAGCGTTTGCCCGCTCAGAGGGCTGGCCGTTCTTTGAGGATGGCGCCGAGCCCACCCAGTTCGCCGGCTACCAGGCGATTGGCGAGGAGGTCCTGAAACAGTCGTCACAGGTGCCCGCCGCCGTGGTCGTTCCGGTGGGTAACGGGGCGCTGCTCGTGGGCGTGGGCTCGGCTCTGGGCCGAGCAGCGCCAGAGGTCGAGCGCGTAGGCGTTGTGGCTGAGGCGGCGCCCGTGATGGCGCTCTCCTACCACGCGCGCGCCGCTGTCGGGTGCGATCGTTGTGACACGTTCGCGGACGGGCTCGCCGTCCGGGTCGCGATCCCGAGTGCGGTCGCGGAGATCCAGGATGCGGCGGACCGGATGGTGCGCGTCTCCGAGCGTGAGATCGCTCGTGCGGTGGGTGCCTACGCGACCGCCGGGATTCGCGCGGAGGGAGCAGCGGGGGCCGGCCTGGCGGCCTTGGCTCAGGTCACGGCGGATCCCGTGGTCGTAATCATGTGCGGGTCCAACATCGACGACGAGCTACACACCCGCGCGGTGCAGCACCCCGAATCGTTCCCGGGCTAGACACCCAGGGGGACACGGTTTCGATCGCGCGGCCTGAGTTACGCTGGATGCACCTCCAAGAAACGTGGTAATGGCCTGTGCAACGCGATGAGGTGAAACCGGAGACGTGGACGATCGTGGCGGGACGTCCCGCGCCCGTGCCGGGCGCCCCCCTCAACACCCCGATCGTGGCGGCCTCGACCTATGTGCTCGGCAGCCCAAGGATCTACAGCCGCAACGAGGCGACCGAGGGCTGGGAGTCGTTTGAGGCCATGCTCGGTGGCCTGGAGGGAGGAGAGGCGGTGGCGTTCTCGTCCGGGATGGCGGCGTGTGCCGCGGTGCTCGGTCAGCTTCCGAGCGGTGCGCACCTGGTACTGGGCGACGACTGCTACCAAGGCGTGGCCGGCATCGCCGAGGCGGGCGCCCAAGCCCACCAGTGGCGCGTCGAACGGCTGCCGGCGACCGATCCGCTGTGGGTGGCGCGAGCCTCCGAAGCGGATCTGCTGTGGCTGGAATCCCCGTCAAACCCGCTGCTTGAGGTGGCCGACCTCGCCGCGATCTGCGCCGCGCCCCGCGGACCACGGACTCGGGTGGTCGTCGACAACACGTTCGCGACGCCGCTGCTCCAGCGTCCACTGGGGCTCGGGGCCGACATCGTGGTGCACTCGGCGACCAAGCTGATCGGCGGGCATTCAGACCTGCTGCTCGGCGCGGCGGTCACTGGTGACGCCGAAGAGCTGCGGCGGTTGCGGGCCGCCCGGAGTCTGAACGGGGCCACGCCCGGGATGCTCGAATGTTTCCTCGCTCTGCGCGGCTCGCGGACCCTGGCCCTGCGGCTCCGTCACGCCCAGGCCTCGGCGCAACAGCTCGCCTCCCGGCTGGCCGAGCACCCGGCGGTCGGTCGAGTCCGCTATCCCGGATTCGGCACGATCGTGAGCTTCGAACTTGCCGGCGCCGCCGCCGCGGATCGAGCCTGCCGCGCTACCCGGATCATCCGGCACGCCACGAGCCTCGGCGGGGTGGAGACGTGCATCGAGCGACGGGGCGCGCATCTCGGCCAGGAGCACATACCACCCGGTCTGATCCGGATGAGCACCGGCTGCGAGGATCTGGAGGATCTGTGGCGCGACCTTGCCGCCGCGCTGGACGGCTCGTGATCGTCGTTCTTCAGTCCCCAGCTCAGGCGAAGGCTGGTCTTGACGCTCGGCCATGTCCGCGGCAAGTGATCGGCTGGAACGAATCGCGAGGAGCGATCAGGAGGTGTGCGGCCGACATTGAGGCCGGTCGCGACCTTGATCCAGTCAGCTACTAGTGGGTACCTAAGATCCGTCACCTTCGGCGGATGGTCGAGGGTGCTGATATTCGATCAACCTGGGCTCTGAGCTGCCGATAAGCCCGGTGATGCCCTCGGGCGAGCCACGGCTTGAGCTAACCGGCAGTACATCCGCGCTTGAGTCGGTGGGCCCCCCGGCGCTCCGCAGCAGCGCTCAGCGGCCTGGGAGTGAGGCCAAGCTTGGGGCGGAGCGCCCCGGCCGAGCGCCGTTTCTGGCTGGTGTTGCGGTTGTGGCGGCGTTGTTCGTGGTGGGATGGCTCGTGCTCGGCGGTGGCGGCCCGAGCGAAAGCCAGCAGGTGGCCGCGATGGTGGGTTCCTGGCAGGCAACCGGTCAGGTTCTGCACACACACGATTCGGCCATTCAGGCGCCAGTCCGGGCTGCCTCACCGGCACGACCGAAATCAACTGGACCGTTCATCGAGCAGTCACTTAGGTCAGCTGAGCAACTCGGAATCGTGAGCCCGGAAAACCGCGGCGTAGTCGCCCGCTCCAGGTTCGTGTAACGCTTGGACTAGAGCTCGGAGCTTGGGGGTCATGACCAGCAGGTACCGCGCAAGCTGCCCACGCCTGGCGTTGCCGTAGGCGTGCGGAGTCCCCTTCGGCACCAGGACCGCACTGCCAGGACCGGCCTCGCGTATCTCGTCGCCGATCCGGAATCGCAACGCGCCCTCAAGCACATACCACGCCTCGTCGTCGGCGTGATGCACGTGTAGCGGCGCGATCCACTCCCACTCAGACTCACCGGAATCGGTCCATTCGACGATCACGAAATCGCTCGCGGGTCCCCCGAGCTGCCCCTCAGCGAGCGAGGTGAGGAAGGTTTTCATTGAGCCGCCTGCCACCAGACCGCGCGGACGATCGTGAGACGCAGGAGCGGCCCCGGCGGCGGGTCGGACTGATACTGCGGGTAGCGAAGGATGAGGGCGGCGAGCCCGGGGCCGGTCGGTGGACCATCGAGAGCGGCCATGCCGCCGATGAGCTGGACCCAGCGGAGCTCGGACCAGTCGTCGTGGTAGCGGTCTACGGTCAGTGCGGCGTGCGGACGCTCGCGAAGCCAACGAACCCGGGCCGGCTCGCCCCCAGCACGCTTGGGCTTGTTATCGACCACCGTCCAGGCGGCTCCCTCGCGGATCGCGTAGGTCACCGGCAACACGCGGGGGTGGCCGGTCCCGTCGATCAGGCCGAGATGGCCGACCCGCTCGTCCTCCAGGAGGCCACTCGCCCATTCGGGAAGCTGCTCTAGAGTCCCGGAGGACACGGGCGTAACGCTATAGCTTGGGAAGGAGAGGCGAATGGACGTGGGAATCGGACTCCCCAACGTGGTGCGCGAGGTCGATCGGGCCGGGATCGTCGACTGGGCGCAGCGGGCCGAACAGGCCGGGTTCTCGAGCCTGGGGACCATCGACCGGATCGTCTACCCGAACTACGAGTCGCTGATCGCACTCGCCGCCGCGGCCGCGGTGACCGAGCGGATCGGGCTGACCACGTCGATCCTCATCGTCCCGTACCGGGGCAACGGCGCGCTGCTGGCCAAGCAGCTGGCCACGGTGGATGTCATCGCCGGCGGCCGGCTGCGGGCCGGCGTCGCCG
>JBOGYN010000175.1:0-3483 GCA_050696855.1 Solirubrobacteraceae bacterium
CACAGCTACGGCCGGAGCCAGGCGGGTCAGCGCCGCCAGCAGCCGGCGAACGAGCAGCAGCCGATCGCTGCGCTCCGGATCGGCCAGATCCAGGTCACCCGTCGCCTCGGCCAGCTCCCGCAGCGGACCCAGCGGCACCGGCACCGACAGTGGCTCGCAGGCACCCACCCGAAACGCGACTCGGTCATCCACACGTCCCCGCAGCGCGCGCACGAGTGTCGTCTTCCCAATCCCCGCCTCGCCACCTACGAGCACGACACACCCGCCGCCCTCGTCCAGAGCACGGACAGCCTCCTCCAGCACCGACAGCTCCCCCTCGCGCTCGAGCACCCGCTCCACCCGGGCCATGCTAGAAGCACCCCGCTGACCACTCCGGCACGAAGCGGCCGCGGGCGATCCGTGATTCTGCGGGTACGTGCGCTGGCAAGCCCGCCCGCTGCCTAAAGCCGTCGAGTAGCCCGGCGGAGCGTCTCCGCGTAGGTGTCGAGCGCCGCGCGTCGCGGTGCGTGAGCACTACCGAGGTTTGCGACGCAGGCCCGTTGCCGAGCTTTCTCGGTGGTGAGGTATTCGGCGTCCTCGAGCTTGCGTAGGTGCGTCATCAGGTTGCCGGGTAAATCCCGTAGACGATCGCCAGACTCACCCCGTCGTGCTTCAGCACTCCCTGGAACCGACACGCCGACCAGGGCTGTCACCACCGCCGCTCCGTACGCGCGCTCCTGCCGGATGGAGCGCCCGCTGACACCCGCCGTGGCACGTCGCTTGAACGCGACGACCACGACGATCCAGCAGACCAGGATGCCGTACATCACCACCAGGCCGGCCGCGGCCGGACCTTTGTAGGGGTGCTGTCCGCGGACCGACAGCCACACCGCTCCGAGGGCCACGAGGACGACCGCCGCCCCAAGCACAGCCAGCAGCGTCCGTAGCGCAGTGGCGGCGGAGATCGGAGATGAGTGCGTACGGCCCACCGAATATCATTGGGGCATCGCCCACCCGGCCGCCCCGTCCGGTCCATCGACGCCGCGACGCGGCCAAACGCCAATGAGAGCGCGACCTAATAACTACATGGCATACAGCGTCGGCTGCGCCGCCGTGTGGGCCGCCATCCTCCTCGTCGCCCAGCGCCTGGCGGATTCCGAGGCCCGCAAGGCGATGCAGCTGTTCTGCGGCGCATGGTGGTGCGGATGGACGTCGGCCACGATCGCCCGGGTCGGCTACCCGCCGCCGAAGAAGCTCGGCCCCAGGGGCGAGAAGGCGCTCCAGGTCACGTCGGTCCCGATGATTGCGCTCGGCGTCGGTAGCGCGATCCGCTTCTTGTGGGCCGCGCGCAAGCACCGGTGAGCGGATCCAGCGGCGCGCGATAAAACCAGCGTGCGATGAGGCGTCGCAATGTCGCCGAGAAAACGAGAGCGTCGTCGGCCGTGCTACTCCAAGACCTGGTGGGCGACCGAAGGCGCTAGGCGCCCAGAGACTTTCGTGGGTGGCCGGGCCGTCCCCCGTCTTAGCGATGGATCTGCAGGGTGGCGCTCGCCCCGCCCTCCGGCAGGTAAGCGTTGCTCGAGTCTTGGTAATACGCCACCGCCACGCACGCGCGGATCCGGCGGCCATAGGGGAAAGGACCAGGATGCATCACCAGGAATGGGTGCAGTCGGTAGATGCGGGCCGGACCGGGCTTGACGCGGGGCGGCACATCCACGCCTCCGAATTCGCTGCGGTCGGGATTGCCTGTGCAGGGGCTGCTGGTCCGCCTGAAGCTGAGCAGAAGGTTGCGGTCGGCGACCTCCGCGCTCGCCCTGACCAGGAACGTCAGGTGGGCGACGGGCCGGCCGATGCTGTCGTACGAGAATCTCATGTGCGATGGCATCCGCAATACGCGCAGCCGCACCTGGGGCTTGCGCACCGCGAACTCCTCCTGCGAGCTCACCATCGTCGAGTTCGTCGCGCGGTCCACGAGATATGCGCACTCGCGGTAGTCGCCCCCTACCAGGTCTCCGTCGCGGGGAGTGAACAGGTAGTTGACGTTGAACGACCCGATCGGGAACGCGTCGAGCGTGTCGAGGATCGAGCCGGGGATCTTGTCGAAGTCATCTGGTCCTGGCGGGCACGACAACGTCTGCGGAAGCACCGCCCCCTTGAGGTAATCGATGCTCTCCCCGAACGAGTCGGCGCCCGGCGCGACCCCAGAAGCGCTGAACGTGATCGGCGCCTCTTCGATCCGCGGGCTGGAGATCGCCAGCGACAGCGGGCCGTCGGCCCGCGCACCAGGCGCTGCAGCCAGCACTGCAGCCGCCGCCATCGCTGGCAGCGGCCACCACCGCCGGTGCCCGCGCCTCTCATGTCCGCGTTTCGATGGCAAGGCTCCCCCAGGGACAACCCTAACATGGCCGCGAGCTGCTGAGCCACCAGCGCCGAAGCTCGCTACCGAGATGTAGGACCAGGAGCTGAGGGCGGGCGCAACGGCCGCCGCTTCCGGCGATCGCTCTCGCCATCCGCCGGCACGCACCGCGCGAGCTCTTCGTCGACAAGGGGGCGTTTCAGCTAGTTGGGCGGTAGTCGAGGTGGACGACGCCGTTGTCGTAGCACTCCACCGCGCCCACCGAGAACCTGGTCGGCGACGGCGCGTCGGTGAACAGCTTCAGGCCGCTGCCTAGCGCGACCGGGTACACGAAGAGGTGGAGCTCGTCGAGCAGGCTGTCGGCGATCAGCGCGCGCACCAGTGTGAGGCTGCCACTGACGTAGAGATCGCCGTCCACGCGCTCCTTCAGCGCGCGGATCGCCTCCCGGCCGTAGGCCCCGACGACCGTCGAGTTGCTCCAGTCAGCGTCCGTGAGGGTCCGCGATACGACGTACTTGGGCGACTCATTGAAGAACGGGGCGCCCGGGTCATCCTCAGCGGTCCGGGTTGACCATACTGGCGCGAACATCTCGTAGGTCGTCCGGCCCAGCAGGATCGCCTTGCAGGTCCCAACCACCTGTCCGATCGCCGCCCCCATCTTCGGGTCAAAAGGGAAGTCCATCGTCCAACGCGGGTTCTCGGCGACACCGTCGAGCGCGATGAACTCGTGAGCCTTGATCCGTCCCATCAACATCACCTCCGGTAGCGGGTTCGTCTCAACGTCGAACGGCACCGGCGGGAATCGACAAACCGGTCAGTCCGCCGCCGGAGTCTTTCAGCACCTCGCACGGGATGCGGACGACCAATGCAGCGCGGCCTCACCACGACTGGCTTGAGCGCAGCCGTCCAGCGAGCTCGCTTGGCGCTCCGGCGACGGACCGCGCGTCACCCGGTGCGGCTGTCGCGAGCAGACCGGGCACATGCCGAGGATGCCTGCGGGATGGGATCATGTCGGCTGTGAACCATCTGTCGTATTGGTTTGGCGAGCCGAGTGTCAGAGGGATGCTGACCAGGATGGTCGGCGCCTGGCTGCTCGTCGGGCTACCGGTCATCGCAGCCAGGATCCGGTGGTCCGGTCCAGCGGCGAT
>JBOGYN010000176.1:0-5917 GCA_050696855.1 Solirubrobacteraceae bacterium
GTCATCGGGCGGCCGCAGACCCGACCTCGCGTGGCTCGGCCGCTTGGCCGAGGGGACCGCGCGCGATCGCGCGCCGGCGCAGGCGGAGTTGGGTGGGCCCGAGGATCCGCAGGGCCTGGGGCATCGCGGGCGTCATCGCCCGGGTCAGGCGCCCCAGGTTCTGAAAGGCACGCTGATCGCGTCCGGTCCAGGGGACCTGTAAGCGGCTGCGCAGTTCGGGGGCCATCAGGCCGACCCCGCCGACCCAGGTCGCCCGCCGGGCCGGGATTCGGATCGCCCGCCACACGGGGCCTGGGATCGGGACGACGGGCGGCCCCGAGAGCTGCACCGCGCGCAGCACCCGGTCCACGGTCTCGTTGGGGACCAGCTCGGTGCGCGAAACCGCGGCGAAATAGTCACAGAACCCGGGCCAGGAATCGGGCAGATCGCTCGGGCGCACGCCAATCAGCCGGCCGAGCCCGCGGTACTCGCGGTAGAAGGACTCGACCTCGGTCGGCTCCATCGGCTGGCCGAAGTGCCGGTGGCCGGCCACGTAGGTATGCAGGAGGGTGGCGTGGACCCAGGCGTAGGCCCTGGGCTCGAGCGCGTAGTAACGCTGACCGTCACCCAGCTCCCCACGGAACCCCTTGTGCAGGGCTCGAAGCCGGCGGCCGGCGGCGATCGCGTCCGGGCCGCCGTAGACCAGCACGCTCACGTAGTCCAGCGTGCGCAGCAGTCGCTCCCAGGGCCGCTCGTCGAAGTCCGAGAAATCGCGCACGCCGGCGGCCACCGTCGGATGCGCGACCTGGAGCAGCAGGGGATAGAGCATGACCAGATACAGGCGCGCGTCGCTGGCGTATCGCCAGCACGTCGAGCCGGGCCCGACCAGCAGCGCCTGGGCCGCGTCCTGACTGATGATCGGGCTCTCAGCGGAGGTCATATGGTACGAACCATAGCTGGATCGTACCATTCATATCACTGCCTCGGCCGTGCTGTGGCGAGTTCAGCCAGGCCGGCCCAGCGCCGCGCGGATGCGCTCGAGCTCGGGGCCCGGCGACCCCGGGACGGGGCCACCGCCGATGTCGGGTGCAACTGTGGCCGGGACGGCAAGACGCAGCGACGAGGTGAGGAAGACCTCGGACGCCTCGACCGCGCGGGCGAGGGAGACGGACTCCTCAGCGACCGCGAAGCCGAGCGCCGGGGCGAGCTCGATCAGCTGGGCGCGGGTCACCCCCGCCAGCAGCCGTCCGTCGGCGGGTGGGGTGATCAGGCGATCGCCCTCACGCAGCCAGAGATTCCCCCACGTCGCTTCGAGTAGGCAGCCGTCCCGGTCCATCAACAGCGGGACGTCATCGCTCGTGGTCAGAGCCTCGATCCAGCGGCGATCACGCCACTTGTGCTCGCCCAGTCCGCTGGGCACGAGCACGGGCGCCCCAAGAACCCCGGGTGCTGGTCCGGGCACCAGCGGGGAAGACGTCAACTCGATCTCCAGGGTCGCGTCGCCGGGGACGGCGTCGACCCGGAGCCGGTGGGGCCCCGAGAGCCTGGCCGCCTGCGCCTCGAGCTCGTGGCGGTGTCGGGCCGGCCGGACCAGTCCGTACAGCTGGCGCAGCGAGCCGTCCAAACGCTCGAGATGAGCGTCGAGGCGGTGGAGGCGGCCCTCGCTGACCAGCAGCGTCTCGAACACGCCCAGCGCGGGGTCGGGACGCTCAGGCATGGGGGACGCCGTGAGCTCGGGTGGCGACTGCTCCGGCGGCCGGCTCCACGGCGATCGTCGTCCCGATTGCGTCCGCCACCGGGCGGGCCTTGGCCAGCGCCTCGTCGAGCTCGGTCTCGGGGTCGGAGTCGGCGACGATGCCGCCGCCGGCCCCCAGCCACAGGGCACCGTCATGGGCCTCGAGCGTGCGGATGGCCACGCTGAGCTCGAGCCCGGCCAGCGGGCTGGAGTACCCGATTGCGCCCGTGTACACCTCCCGCTCGGTCCCCTCAAGCGTGGCGATCACCTGCAGAGCCTGGACCTTGGGGGCGCCGGTGACCGACCCGGGCGGGAACGTGGCGCGCAACAGCTCGCGGTTCCCGGTCCCGGACCGCAGCCGGCCGCGCACGTAGGTGACGAGGTGCCACAGGCCCGGGAGGGCTTGCGCGGTCGGGGCGCGGGGGGCCTCGATCGATCCGTACCGGCAGACGCGGCCGAGATCGTTGCGCATCAAGTCGACGATCATGACGTGCTCGGCCGCATCCTTGACCGAGGCGAGCAGGCGGGCCCGGGCGGCCGCGCCCTCAGGCCCGGCTGCGCGCGCGATCGTGCCCTTGATCGGGCCGGTCACGACGGAGTCGCCGTCACGGCGCAGGAACAGCTCGGGCGAGAGGCTGGCGATGCCCCCGCGGGGGGTGTCGAAGGCGGCGCCGTAAGGCGCGGCCGTTCGCGTCAGGGCCTGCGCCAGCAGCTCGGTGGCCGGCCGGTCCCAGCGGGACTCGAGCCGCAGGCAGAGGTTGGCCTGAAAGATCTCCCCGGCCGCGATCCGGGCGCGGCAATCGCTGACCGCGGCCAGGTGATGCTCGGCGGCGGCCCGGGAGAGTGTGAGCGGTGGCGGCGCGCCGTAGGGTCGCCCGGCCGGAGCCGGCTCCGCCAGGGCGGCGCGCAACCGGACCAGGCGGGCATCGAGGGCGGCGCGGCGGTCGTCGCTGACCAGGGCCTCGAACCACCACTGCCCGTCGGCGTCGAGGCGCAGCACGTGGTCGTAGAAGGCGAGGTGAAACTCGGGCAGCGCCACGGGGCGGGGCGGTCCGCTGCGAACACGCTCGATCCGGCGGCCGAGCTGGTAGCCCAACCAGCCGAACCAGCCTCCGCCCACGGCTCCGGCGCCGCCCGGCGCCGCGCCCGCCGGGGAGGGGAGGTCATCCAGCGTCGCGAACGGATCGGCGTCATCGGCGGCCACCGCGACCGGCTCCGAGCCGAGGATCGCGCCACCCCCCGCCCAGCTCCCGGTGAGCGCGAACGGCAACCGGTCGGCGCTCAGCCGGCGCAGCGCCTCGGCCGCGCTGAGCGCGCCCGCCAGCGGGACCTGGAGCAGCTCGGTCGTTCCCCGGATTCCGCACGCCGTCGCTAGGGTGGTCGTCGTTGGCACGACAACTTATGTACCAGTTCTCGTCATGAGCGCCCACATAATCGACGGCAAGGCGATCGCTGCCCAGGTGCGCACCGAAGTGCGCGCGGCGATCGACGCGTGGTGCGCGCAAGGCGGGCGCCGTCCCGGGCTGGCCACGGTGCTGGTAGGAGAAGACGCGGCCTCGGCCGTGTACGTGGCCGGAAAGCAGCGGGCGTGCACCGAGGTGGGGATCGAGGGCTTCGCCCATGATCTGCCCGCGAGTGCGACGCAGGCCGAGGTGCAGACGCTGCTGCACGAGCTCAACGCCGACGATCGCGTCTCCGGGATCCTTCTCCAGCTGCCGACTCCCGGGCACATCGACGGCTCCCACCTGACGACGCTGATCGACGCCGGCAAGGACGTCGACGGGCTCACGCCCGTGTCCGCGGGTCTGCTCGCCAAGGGCCTCCCGGGCCTGCGGCCGTGCACGCCGGCGGGCGTGATCGAGCTCCTGCGCCGCCACGAGGTCGTCCTCGAGGGGGCCGAGGCGGTGATCGTGGGCCGCTCGGATCTGGTCGGTAAGCCGGCGGCCGCCCTCCTGCTGGCCGAGAACGCGACCGTCACCACATGCCACTCTCGCACCCGGGATCTCGAGGAGGTCTGCCGCCGGGCCGATGTGCTGATCGCGGCCGTCGGGCGCCCGGAAATGGTCAAGGGAAGCTGGATCAAGCCGGGTGCGACGGTGATCGACGTCGGCATCAACCGGACCGAATCTGGGCTGGTCGGCGACGTCGAATTCGGGTCGGCACTAGATGTCGCCGGGCTGATCACCCCGGTGCCGGGTGGGGTCGGTCCGATGACGATCGCGATGCTGGTCGCCAACACGTTCGCGGCCGCGCGGGCCCAGGCCGCGGCATAGCGCGCGCCGGGTACGGTGCTCGAGCGCTCGGTCAGCCCGAGGGCTCGGTCAGGCGGTGGGGCTGAGCGCGGGCTCGTCGGCGAGCACCGTGTCGAGCGCCGCCAGCACCCGGTCGGCGACCTCGATGCGGGCGTTGTAGCCCATCAGCCCGATCCGCCACATCGCCGGCGCCGCGGGTCCGAGCCCGCCGCCGATCTCGATCCCGTGCTCGCCCAACAGACGCGCCTGCACTTTCGGGCCGTCGACCCCCTCCGGGACACGCACCGCGCTCAGGGGAGCGAGTTGGTGCTCGGGCTCGGCCAGCAGCTCGAGGCCTCGCGCCTTGAGCTGGTCCTGGAGGTAGGAGCCGGCGTGGTTGTGGCGCTCCCAGCGCGCCCGCAGGCCCTCGCTCGCGACTTCGCGCAGAGCCTCGTAGAGCGCATAGATGTGGAGCACCGGCGCGGTGTGGTGGTAGACGGCGGGGCGCTTGACCCAGTAGCGCTCGAGCAGCTCGAGGTCGAGCGAGTAGGAGACGGGGTGGGTGCGCGCCTTGATCCGCTCCAGCGCGCGATCGGACACGGCCACCGGGGACATGCCGGGCGGGGCGCCGAGGCACTTCTGCGTGCACGAGTAGGCGAAGTCGATCCCCCAACCGTCGAAGTCGAGCTCGACGCCGCCCAGCGAGGTGACGCAGTCGGCCATCAGCAGCACCTCGCGGTCGCGCAGCTCGTCACCGAGCTGCGCCAGCGGATGCCGGACCCCGGTCGAGGTCTCGGCGTGGACCACCGTCATCAGCCGCGCGTCGGGGTGCGCGTCGAGGGCTTCCAGCAGCCGCTCGTTGGGGACGTGACAGCCCCAGTCGGCCTCCACCGCCACGGCCTCGGCGCCCAGCCGGCCGGCGATCTCGACCACCCGGCGCCCGAAGAACCCATTGACGCCGATGATCGCCGTGTCGCCCGGCTCGAGCAGGTGGGCGAGACCGCACTCCATGCCGGAGGTGCCGGTCGACTGAAGCGGGAGCACCAGGCCGCCGGTGGCCTGGTACGCCGAGCGCAGCAGGCTCACCAGCTCGGTCAGGATCTCGTGCAGATGGGGGTCGAGGTGACCGAGCAACGGTCGCTGCAGAGCGGCCAGCGAGGCGGGCGCGACGTTGCTCGGACCCGGCCCGCAGAGCAGGCGTTCGGGGGGATCGAGGGGAGCGGAGGCGTTTGCGTTAGTCATAGGCGAGGCGAGTCTACCCAGCCCAGGGGAGCCGATTCATCGAAGTTTTGAACAAATTCATCCTGAAATTGTTATTTGTAATCGCGGTGACCACACGCTCTACTGCCGACCCATGAGCCCGACGCGGACGCGCCTTCATCGCAGTGAGCTGGCTGTCCCGGGCAGCAACGTGCGGATGCTCGAGAAGGCCCCCACGGCCGGCGCCGACATCGTGATGCTCGACCTCGAGGACGCGGTCGCTCCCGATGACAAGGAGCAAGCGCGACGCAACGTGATCGCCGCGCTGCGCGAGCAGGACTGGTCGGGCTGCTCGGTCTCGCTGCGGATCAACGGGCTCGACACCCACTATTGCTATCGGGACCTGGTCGACGTCGTCGAGCAGGCGGGCAGCCACCTGGACTCGATCATGATCCCCAAGGCGAGCTGTGGCGCCGACGTCCATCTGGTGGCGACTCTGCTGAGCCAGATCGAGGACGCGACCGGGCTCGGGGGCCGGATCGCGATCAGCGTGCTGATCGAGACCGCGATCGGAATGGTCAACTGCGAGGAGATCGCGCGGGCGTGCCCGGAGCGGATGGAAGCGATGGTGTTCGGGGTCGCCGACTACGCCGCCTCGATCCAGAGCCACACGACCTCGATCGGGGGCACCAACCCCGACTACGCGATGCTCGCCGACCCCGACCCCGACCCCGACCCCGGCCCCGGCCCCGGCCCCGGCCCCGGCCCGGAT
>JBOGYN010000177.1:0-2807 GCA_050696855.1 Solirubrobacteraceae bacterium
CTCTCGCACACGTTCGTGTCCCGCGAGGTGCTGGCGCTCAGGCGGCGCGGTGTAGCGGTCTCTACGTTCTCGATCCATCGGGCCGATCCGAGCAAGCTCCTCTCCCGGACCGACCAGGAGGAGTTCAAGACCACCCGAGCGCTGCTCCCGGCCGGATGGCTTGCGCTGCTCCGCGTTCAGCTCCTGCTCGCGGTCCGCGCCCCGCGCGCGTATGTATCGACGCTGGCGTTCGCTTTCAGCTTGGGCAACGGCTTGCGGGGGCGGCTGTGGCAGCTTTTCTACTTCCTGGAAGCCACCCTGCTCTGGCACGAGTGCGAGCGCGCAGGCCTGCGGCACATCCACGCCCACGTCGCGACTAATGCGACCGATGTCGCCATGCTCACGGCCCGGCTCGGTGACGCCGCGGAGACGACGGATGAACGGTGGTCCTGGAGCTTCACGATCCACGGTCACACCGAGTTCTTGAACGTGGATCACTTCAAGCTGGTGGAGAAGGTCATCTACGCTCGGTTTGTCGTGTGCATCAGCCACTTTGTCCGCAGTCAGCTGATGGCCTTGAGCGACCCGATGTACTGGGACAAGCTCCACGTCATCCGGTGCAGCGTGGATGCGAACGTGTTTCGACCTCCGGACAGTCGCGATGGCGACGGAGCGCCTGAGATCCTCTGTATCGGCCGGCTCGTGCCTGAGAAGGGCCACGCCGTCCTGCTCGAGGCTCTGGCCCACCTGCGCGAGCGGGGATACGGATTTCAAGCCACCATTGCCGGGGGTGGTCCCGCCGCCGACGCCATAACGGAGCGAGCCCGCGAGCTGGACTTGCTCGGGCGGGTCACCCTCCCAGGTCCGATCGGGCAGGACGAGATCCTTTCGTACTACGGGGCGGCTTCGATCTTCTGCATGCCGAGCTTCATCGAGGGCCTTCCTGGAGTCATATTTGAGGCGATGGCGACCGAGCTGCCGGTCGTCTCCACCTGGATTACGGGCGTTCCGGAACTCGTGCTGAATGGCGAGACCGGTTATCTGGTGCCACCCGGGCGGGCTCTCGAGATGGCTGACGCGCTGGCCCGCCTGCTCGATGATCCTGAGCTTCGAGCGACGATGGGTCGGGCCGGGCGCGAGAAGGTCATTCGGGAGTACAACGGCGAGACCTTGGCGCAACGCCTGCAGGAACTATTTGCCGACGTTCGCGTGGGGCCTAGCCATGGGTGATGTCGGGCCTCGCGGGATCGTTGGCATCTGGCGTGGGGGCGTCCGGCGTCGCGGCGTCGGTAACGGCGCTGCGACAGCTACCGTCGGTCCAGAAGGCGGGACCGCCGCCGCTCAACGGCGGGTTGAGCGCGACCCGGGCGCGGGGACTGAGCAGCGCCCGCAGGCGAGCCCGCTGCTCGCGGCGCAGCTCGGCTCGGGCGGCGGCGTCAGGAACCTGGGGGCGGCGGGTGAGCCGTGACCAGGCAAATCCGGCGCCCAGGACCAGGCCGCCGAGGCCGGGCGGGTACTCGCGCAACGCCCGGTAGGCGACCCGGAAGAGTAGGAAGTCGGTCCGATAGCCCATGAAGGCGTTGCCGACCCCCTCCTCCCAGCGCGCCCGCCACCAGTCCTGCTCAGAGCCCCGCGCCTTAAAGTGCAGGATCGGCAGCTCGGGCAGCACGTGTACGGTCCAGCCGCGCGCCCGGGCGCTGTACTCGTCGATCCCGTCCCAGCCCATCGATGGCTGCAGCCCCCCGATGTCGTCCAGGCAGTCGGTCCGGTAGGCCTTGGCATAGCCGATCACGTTGTGCCGGGTTCCGGTCTCCGGCGTCCAGATGAAACCGTCGAAGATGTGGCCGAGGCCGCCGACCACCCCGGCTGAGGCGGCCCGCGCGAAGACCTCGGTCACCCAGGCGAAGTAATGGGGGGGTAGGTACAGGTCGGCGTCGAGCTTGACGGTCACCTCGGGGCGCTCGGTCAGCTCGGCGCGGCCCCGATTGAACGCCGAGACGATCCGCCCGCCCCGCGCTCTCGTCCCGTCCTGGTCAGAGCGGATCAGGCGGATCCAGGGGTGGACTTCGGCGTAGCCCGAGACGATCTCCCAGGTGCCGTCGGTAGAGCCGTCGTCGACGATCACCCACGCCGCCGGGCGGTGGGTCTGGGCGAGGATCGACTCCACGGTCCGCCTCACATGACGTGCCTCGTCGCGGACGGGAGTGATCAGGGCGTAGGAGAGCCGACCGCTGTCGGTCACGCTCGCCCCTCGATGTGCGGGTACCACCGGGGGACCGGTAGCCTCAGCGCCCAAGTGTGTGGCATCGCGGGACAGACGCGGGCCGGGGGCGCGCCCGTCAGCCAAGCCCTGGTGCAGCGCATGTGCGCCGCGATCGAGCACCGGGGGCCGGACTCGCGCGGCAGCCACCACGCGGACGGCGTTGGCCTCGGCATCCAACGCCTGCGCGTCATTGACCTGGTCACCGGCGATCAGCCTATCTCTAACGAGGACGGGACGGTCACGGTCGTCCTCAACGGCGAGATCTACAACTTCCGCGAGCTGCGCGAGCGTCTGCGCCGGGCCGGCCATCGCTTCCGCACCCAGACCGACACCGAGGTCATCGTCCATCTCTACGAGGAGAAAGGTCCCGAGCTCGTCCATGACCTGCACGGAATGTTCGGCTTCGCGCTCTGGGACGCTGAGCGGCGGCGGCTCGTGCTGGCGCGCGACCGGGTCGGCAAGAAACCCCTCTACTACGCGCTGCGCGACGGAACCCTGTCCTTCGCCTCCGAGCTGAACGCACTGATGGAGGACCCCGAGCTCCCCCGCGAGCTCGACTACGAGG
>JBOGYN010000178.1:0-1663 GCA_050696855.1 Solirubrobacteraceae bacterium
AACGCACCCTGCGGCGTCCAGGGCAGGATCAGCAGCAGCGTGAACAGCATCATGTAGAGCAGCGCCCGGTTGCTGCCCTGCAGCGCATCACCGGGTGACTGCGCCCAGCTGATCGAAAGGTAGGACCAGGCGACGTAGAGCGCGAACAGGACGAGCGCGATCCTGCCCGCCCGGGGCAGCCGACGGCGACCGCGCTCGAGACCGGCGAGGACCGCCGCGAGTAGCCCAAGCGTCGCCAGGGCGCCCCAGTACCAGGTGTCGGAGTCATAGCCGCCGTCGTGGGCGGCCCACACCAGCATCAGAGCGACGGCCACGATGCCAGGCGCAGCTGCCGGCGCGTGCCGCCTGAGCTTCAGCTTGCTGGGAGCTATCCGCAGGGGCTGCACCGCGGGCAATCATTACAAGCCCCGAGGCGGCGCGGACTAGCCTGGGGGGAGTGAGCGGCATCAGGCAACGCTTCCTAGCCGCGAGCAGCGCCGGCGCCGCGCTAACTTCGTCGGCACTTCATCGCCACGGCGTGCCGCGGACGCCGAGCACGTGGCCGGTCAGCGCCGAGGTCCGCGACCGGCTTTCGATCCGCTGGCCGGCGGCCTACGAGTGGGCTCCAGCGGGCAAGTGGGTCGACGGGCTGCGATCGGCCCTCGCGGCGCAGGTGCGCGTCAGCACGGTGGACATCGAGCAGCCCTACGAGGGAATGGTCGTGCTCGAAGTCAAGCTCGATGACGAGACCTACCAGGTGGGAATCGACTACTTCGACAAGGATCGGCTCCTCGATGCCGTTCTCAGGCAGTGTCAGCTGGTGTTCAAGATGCAATACCTGGCCGATGGCTATGGCCTGGGCCAAGTGGTCCCGGGGGGGTACGTCCCCGGCCGTCCGTATCTGTACCGCCTGCTGCCAGGGCTGCGGCACCTACGACACCGCGCCAGGCCCCGATACGAGGTCTACGGCCGCTTTGGCGCCGGCTACGCAGCCGATACCCGACGGGCGGCGATCGACGCCCTGCAGAGCCAGCATGAGTTCCGGTATGAGGGGAGCCTGCGGGTCCTGCCCTACGCCTCGTACTTGCGCGAGGCGGCGCTGAGCCGGATCTGCATCGACCTTCCCGGTAACGGCGACATGTGCCATCGCCTGGTCGACTATCTCGCGCTCGGATGCTGCGTGGTTCGTCCCTCGCTGAGGACACGACTGCACGTACCGCTCGAGGATCGACTCAACGTGCGATTTGTGGACGACGTCGAGTCCGATCTCGTCAGCGCCTGTGCTGGGCTTCTCTCCGAGCCGGTCGAGGCGGCGGAGATGGGGGCGGCGGCGCTGCGTTACTTTGACGCCTACCTGCGCGTCGACCAACTGGCGGGCTACTACGTCGATCGCATGGTCGCGATCCTGGGCCGCGGCGAGGGTTGATCGTGGCGGACGCGCCTGGACGTTTGTTCGAGTTGGTCCCCCTAGCCCTCATCCAACGGCGACGTGGCGGCCGACGAGACGCTCATGCGCAACCCAGTCGGAGTCGCACTCGCCGCCGCGGCCGCGATCACGCTCATCGGCGGGACCGTCATCGGCGGGACCGCCTCGGCCTCTCCTCCGTGCGATCTCGTGGCCTCGCCGGCCGGCTCGGACACCGCGAGCGGAGCCGTGTCCGCTCCGTTCAAAACCGCCCAGAAG
>JBOGYN010000179.1:0-1507 GCA_050696855.1 Solirubrobacteraceae bacterium
GTACCCGGCGCCGCGATCATGGGGCTGATCGGGCCCAACGGCGCGGGAAAGAGCACGGTCACTGACCTGGTCAGCGGTTTCAAGCGTCCCGACAGGGGGCGGATTCTCCTGCAGGGTCGTGACATCACCGGTCAGCCTGCGTATCGGGTGGCACGTGCGGGCCTGGTCCGCACCTTCCAGATCGCGCGCGTGTGGCCGACGCTGACGGTGATGGAGAACGCGCTCGTGGCGGCGCCCGACCGGGGGCATGAGGTCATCTGGAAGGCATTTGTCATCCCTCGCGAGCTCCGTACAGCGGAGACCGCCGACCGCGTCCGCGCGCGCGCTCTGCTCGAGGAGTTCGGCCTCATCGGCCTCAAGAACGACACCGCAGACACGCTCAGCGGCGGCCAGAAGCGGCTGCTCGAGTTCGTGCGAATCATGATGGCCGCCCCAAGGATGGTGGTGCTCGACGAGCCGATGGCGGGCGTCAACCCCATCATGGCTGAGCGCATCGTCGCCGGCGTTCGCCGCCTCAATGCCTCCGGCATCACCGTCCTGATGATCGAGCACAACCTCGAGCTCGTCGAAGAGGTCTGCTCGAGCGTGGTGGTCATGGCGGTGGGGACGGTCATCGCCGTCGGCTCGATGGACGACCTGCGCCGCCACCCTGAGGTCATCGACGCCTACCTCGGAGGCATTGCCGGTGCCAAGTGAGGTCCTCATCGCCGCCAAGGATTTGACCGCAGGTTATGGTGGGGTCCCGGTCGTACACGGAGTCGACCTCAACGCCCGCCGCGGCGACGTGACCGTCATCGTCGGTCCCAACGGAGCCGGCAAGTCCACGCTGCTTCGCGCCCTCGTTGGAGAGATCCCCGTGCTCGCCGGCCGCGTCGTGCTCAACGGAGCTGAGGTGCAGGGACTGCCGTCGAATCGGCTGGTGCACCTGGGCATCTCCTACGTCCCCCAGGTGTCCAACATCTTCCCCTCGCTGACCGTGCACGAGAATCTCGAGATGGGAGGCTTCCCACGCCGCAACCGGATCAGGGACAGGATCAGCGAGATGTGCAACCTGTTCCCTGACCTCCGCGACGCCTTGAAGAAGACAGCGCAGAACCTCAGCGGCGGTCAGCGGAACATGCTCGCCCTGGCGCGTGGCCTGATGAGCGAGCCCTCCGTCCTGATCGTCGACGAGCCGACCGCAGGACTGTCACCACGGTACGAGGCTGCGGTCTGGGAACACATCGTCCGTGTCAAGGAGTCGGGCGTCGCCGTGCTTGCGGTCGAGCAGAACACCCGGCGCGCGCTGACGAGCGCCGACTGGGCGTACGTGTTGGTGCTCGGGCGCCGGCGGCTCGAGGGCACGGGCGCAGAGTTACTCGGCAATGATCAGATGGTTCAGATGTACATCGGCAAGAGAAGAGCAGCGACCGGCGTTGTGGCGGCCGCTGACTCAAATGAAGCAGAACGCGAATCGGAGGCAGGAACAAAGCAATGAAGCAATGGCCCAGAAACATCAGCGTCACCG
>JBOGYN010000180.1:0-1668 GCA_050696855.1 Solirubrobacteraceae bacterium
GGCCATCCGTCCGGAGTGGTCGCGTATCCATCGGCGCTGATGCTGAGGCGTGCGGATTTTCCGTCTATTGCTCCTTGCCGGGGGCCGCACAAGCGGTCGGCAGCGGTTTGACGTCCCTGGCGCCACATTTCGCTGCCAACCGGTGGCAACGTTGCCACTTGGCGCGCGAGACCCTCGCGCGCGAACCTCACGGACCCCTCGCGCGCGAAGGCCCGGAAAGCGAATAGGCTGGCGCGCTGATGGCTGGGCCGAAACGGAGAGGTGCGCCGAGCAGCGGACGCCGGCGTCGCCGCGCGGCGCGGCGGTTGGGTTCGGCGCTCGTGGCAGCGGCCGCGCTGATCGTGGTGTCAGGTGGCGCGGGACCGGGCGGCGCGACGGCCCAAGGGGCCGGCCCGCAGTGCCCGTGGATGAACGCCGCGCGGTCGCCGCAGCAACGCGCCGGCGAGCTCGTGGCGGCGATGAACATCGACCAGAAGCTGGCCATGCTCTCCCAAGCCCAGCCGATCTGGCAGCACTACGGAGCGGCCGGCTACATCCCTGCCCAGCCGAGCCTGTGTATCCCTGACCTGGTTCTCAACGATGCCGGACAGGGGGTGGGTGACCTGGAGACCGGAGCCACCGCCTTCCCGGCTCCGATCGCCCAGAGCTCGAGCTGGGATCCCGGGCTCCAGTATCAGTTCGGTCAGGCGCTGGGCTGGGAGGCCTGGCACAAGGGCATCAACGTCCAGCTCGCCCCGGGCGTGGAGATCGACCGGGTACCGCTGAACGGGCGCAACTACGAGTACATGAGTGAGGACCCCTACCTCTCAGCCCAAGGTGGGGTTGCCGAGATCCAGGGCATCCAGTCCAATCCGGTGATCGCCACGGTCAAGCACTTCGTGGCCAACAGCCAGGAGACCAACCGGATGACCGACTCCTCGAATATCGATGAGCGGACGCTGCAGGAGATCTACCTCCCGGCCTACCAGGCGGCGGTGCAACAGGGCCAGGCTGGATCGGTGATGTGCTCCTACAACCGGATCAACAGCGTCTACGCGTGCGAGAACCCGCACCTGCTGACCTCGGTCCTCAAGCAGCAATTCGGCTTTGACGGCTTTGTGATGTCGGACTGGGGCGGGACCCACTCGACCGCGCCCGCGGCCAACGCCGGGCTCGACATGGAGATGAACGTCGCGCCCGGCACCTACTTCACGGCCCCGCTGAAGGCCGCCGTCCAAGCCGGGCAGGTTCCGATTACGCGCCTGGACGACATGGTCAGCCGCGTCGTGCGCGCCATGTTCCGCCTCGGCGTGTTCGACCACCCGGCGGCGGCCGAGCCCGCTGCCGCCTCGGCCAACGTACAGCGACCTCAGGACATCACGCTCGCGCGGACCATCTCCGAGCAGGGCACGGTGCTGCTCAAGAACGACAACCACCTCCTCCCCCTGGGCGGCGGCGGAAAGCGCATCGCCGTGATCGGACCCGGCGCCGGCACGCCGGGGGCCCAGCAGTTCTACAACGGCAACGGGAGCGGCCACGTGCCCGAGCTGACGGGCAAGCCCGAGGTGGTCAGTCCGCTGCAGGGCATCCAGCAGCGCGCCTCGGCGGCGGGAGACACGGTGCTCTACGCCGACGGCTCAAACGCCACCGCGGCCGCCGCGGCGGCCAAGCTCGCCGACGTCGCCGTCG
>JBOGYN010000181.1:0-11998 GCA_050696855.1 Solirubrobacteraceae bacterium
GCTTCAACGCGCTCAAGGACCAGTTCGTGGGTGAGGGCGGCGGCGACGAGGCGGCTAACTCCGAGTTCCTCTCAGCCTTGCGCCGTCGCTTGGGCTCCCAGCGAGGCAACCGAGTGTTCAATGATCTGCGCGAGGCCCATGATCCCGAGGGCCCGACCACCGTGCCCGGCCGCGTCAGCTTTCAGCCCCCGCCAACCAGCACCTCGGGCAACGTCAACCTGGATCCCAACACCCTCTCGAAAGCAGGCAGTAATGCGCTGGCCGTCACGCGCGAGTTCAGCCAGCACGCCAGCAACGTCCTGCTCGTGTCGGGCCACCGCTCGGCCACCCATCACCCGATCATGGTCGCCGGCCCGCAGATCCACTATTACTACCCGGGGCTGACGTTGGAGATGGACCTCGAGGGGCCGGGTATCAGTCAACGCGGAGTCACGACCGCACCCTTCCCAGGCTACGTCTTCATCGGCCGTAACCAGGACTCGGCGTGGTCCTTGACCTCGGCCGGTCTGGACCAGATCGACACTTACGTCGAGACGCTGTGCGGGCACAGCACCCGCCGCTATCTGTTTCACGGCCGCTGCCGGGCGATGCAGTTCTTCAACGCCGGCACCCTGGATCCGGGAACCAAGACGGCCCGTCGGGTCAGCTTCTACCGGACGGTGCACGGGCCGGTCTTCGGATATGCCCGCGTGCACGGTCGTCGGGTCGCCCTCACCCGCCGGCGCGCGAGCTACGGCAAGGACGCGCTGGACCTGCTGTTCTATCGCCAGCTGGCCGACAATCGGGTCCACAACATCCACCAGTTCTCCCGGGCCGCCTCGCTGACTCCGCAGACCTTCAACTCGTTCTACATGGACGACAAGGACATCGGCGTCTTCACCAGCGGCCTGATCCCGATCCGCCCCGCCAACGCCGATCCGGCGCTGCCCCTCAACGGGACCGGCCACGAGGAATGGCGCGGCTGGGTGCCGTTCAAGGACCATCCCCAGGGCGTCAACCCTCCGAGCGGCGAGATCATCAACTGGAACAACCGCACCCAGGCTGGGTACGCGGCTCCCGATAACAACTGGCTGCTGGGGGCGTCGCACCGCGTCGACCTGCTCCTCCACAACCTTGGCCACGGCTCGCACCTGACTCCGGCCCGGGTCGTCTCGGCGATGAACGAGGCCGCCACGCAGGATGTGCGTGAGGCCACGGTCGAGCCGGTTCTGTCCGAGCTGCTGCACGGAGGTCGGGCGCCGACCCCCCGCGACGCTCAGATGCTCGCCTTGCTGGACCAGTGGCACCGGCAGGGCTCCAGCCGCCTGGACCGCACCGGGAACGGACAGATCACCGCGCCGGGAGCCGCGATCATGGATACCGCCTGGCCGGGATTGGCCGACGCCTGGGCCTCGAGCGTGCTTGGCGCCCGGTTGACCGCGGAGCTGAACTCCTTCAACCCGAAGTTCCAGCCTCCGCCGAAGGGTCAGGAGAAGACCTGGATCGAGTACTCAACAAGGACCTGCGGACGATCCTCGGCCGGCGGGTACGCGGCACATACTCCACGCGCTATTGCGGAGGCGGGAGCGTGCAGCGTTGCCGCGGGCTGATGTGGGGCGCGATCGATCGGGCCGGTCGCCAGCTGGCGGCCCAGCAGGGCCCGATTCCCAGCGTCTGGCATGCCAGTGCCACCGCCGAGCAGATCACCTTCGTGCCCGGGCTACTGCCCTACAGGATGGCCTACACGAACCGGCCCAGCGGGATCCAGCAGATCCTCAGCTTCTCCGGTCACGCACCCGGGGATCGCTGACCGGTACGCCGCGACCGGAGCCTCCGCGTCGTCGGCTACCGCGGTGGCAGCCCGGCCACGCGCTGGAGCGCCGAGCCGCTGAGGCGGTGGCGCTGCCACTCGGGCAGTCGGGTGGCGCCCAGGCGGGTGTAGAAGTCCAGCGCCGGCTGGTTCCACTCCAGTGCGGTCCACTCCAGCCGCGGGCAGCCCCGGTTCAGAGCGATCTCCGCCAGACGGCTCAGCAGCACGCCCCCGAGGCCGGCGCGGCGGTGGGCAGGGGAGACGTACAGATCCTCGAGCCACAATCCCGGGCGGCACTCCCAGGTCGAGAAGCTGGCGCAGAAGATGGCGAAGCCGGCCGGCTCGCCGTCGTGCTCGGCGATCAGCGCCTCGGCGGCGGGGTGGGGCCCGAACAGAGCGTCGGCCAGGAGCTCGGGTGTGCCCACCACCTGGTCGCGCGACCGCTCGTACTCGGCCAGCTCGACGATGAAGGCATAGATCGGCTCGACGTCGGCGACGGTGGCCGCCCGGACGTCGACGGCGCCGCTCACTCGGACTCGGGGAGCTCGATCTCGCGCTTGAGGATCTTGCCCGTGGGGCCCTTGGGGAGCTCGTCGACGAACCAGATGCGGCGCGGGTACTTGTAAGCCGCCACCTGCTCCTTGATGAAGTCGCGCAGCTCACCCTCGCCGACGTCCTCGCCGTCCTTGAGCGCGACCGCGGCGCCGATCTCCTCGCCGTACTCGGCGTGTGGGATCCCCACGACGGCGGCCTCGCGGACAGCGGGATGCTCGTAGAGGATCTCCTCGACCTCCCGCGGGTAGACGTTGTAGCCGCCGCGGATGATCAGATCCTTCTTGCGGTCGACGATGAAGAAGTAGCCGTCCTCGTCGATCCGGCCCATATCGCCGGTGTGCAGCCAGCCGTCGCGGATCGTCTCCTCGGTCTCGTCGGCGCGGTTCCAGTAGCCCTTCATCACGTTGTGGCCGCGGATCACGATCTCGCCCACCTCACCCTGCTCGACCTTGCTGCCGTCGTCGTCGACCACCTGCATATCGACCCCCTCGATCGGGGTTCCGATCGAGCCGGGCTTGCGCTCGCGGTCGGGATGGTTGAAGGAGGCGACCGGTGAGCTCTCCGAGAGGCCGTAGCCCTCGAGGACCTTGCACCCGAAGGCCTCCTCAAAGCCGCGCATCAGCTCGACCGGCATCGCCGACCCGCCCGACGCGCACACCCGCAGCGACGAGACGTCGTAGCGCTCGTGCTCGGGGTGGTGGAGCATCGCGCCGTACATGGTCGGGACACCCTGGAAGATGTTGACTCGGTCGCGCTGGAGGATCTCCAGCGCCTTGCCGGGGTCAAAGCGCGGGATCAGGGTCAGCGTCCCGCCTGCGCCGAGGGTCGCGTTCATCCCGCAGGTCTGGCCGAAGGAATGAAAGAGCGGCAGCGCGCCGAGCACGACCGCGTCGGACCCGAGGTCAAACAGGCCGCGCGCGGCCTCAGCGTTACGGGTCAGGTTGGCGTGGGTCAACTCGGCGCCCTTGGGCTGGCCGGTGGTTCCCGACGTGTAGAGGATGACGGCCGTGTCGTCGTCGGCCGTGTGGGCGACCTCGGTGACCGCCTCGGCGGCCCCGACCAGCTCCACGAATCCTTCCTCCTCGACGAGGATGCACTCGGCTCCCGCCGTCTCGGCGCCGGCCTGGGCATCCTCGGCGAAACCTTCCCAGGCGAACAGCAGCTTGGCGCCCGGATCCTCGAGATAGAAGGCGACCTCGCGCTTCTTGAGCAGCACGTTCATCGGCACGACGACGCCACCGGCCCGCAGGACGCCGTAGTAGCAGACCGGGAAGTGGGGAACGTTGGGCAGCATGATTCCGACCCGGTCGCCGCGGGCGAACCCGTGCGCGGCGAGCAGACCGGCGAGATGCGCGGTGGCGCCCTCGAGCTGACAGTACGTGAGCTCGGCGTCGTCGAGCTTGACCGCGACGTGGTCGGGGTCGTTCTGGGCCGAGCCGATCAGGATCTGCGCGAGGTTCATGCAGCGTGGGTCGGCTCGGGGCCGGGTCAGCGGCCGCCGAAGCTGGCCGGGCGCTTCTGCATGAAGGCCATTACGCCCTCGACGAAATCCTGAGACTCGGCGCGCTCCTGTTGCAGGACCGCCTCGAGCTCGAGCAGATCCTCGAAACCGGCATAGGTGCGATCGTTGATCGTGCGCTTGATCGTCGCGTATGAGCCGGGAGGGCCGGCCGCGAGTTTCTCGGCCAGCTCGCCCGCTCGCTCAGCCAGGTTATCGTCGTCGGCCACTTCGTTGATCATGTTCCAGCCCAGCGCACGCTCGGCCGCGATGCGCTCACCGAGGTAGGCCATCTCGAACGCGCGGGCGTGGCCCACCCGAGCAGCCAGGCTCTGGGAAGCGCCGCCGTCGAGCCCGAGCCCGATGTTGACGAAGGCGAGCAGGAAGTAGGCCGAGCGCGCGGCGATGACCAGGTCCGCGGCCAGCGCGAGCGAGCAGCCGATGCCGACGGCGGGACCGTTGACGGCGGCGATCACCGGCTTGGGGATCGTCCGCACACGGAGAATCAAGGGGTTATAGACCTCGCGCAGCGGGGTCAGCACGTCGGGGTGGCCGGCTTCGCCCAGCTCCCCGTCGGCCTTGAGGTCGGCGCCCGAGGAAAAGGCCCGGCCGGCCCCGGTGAGCACGATCGCGCGCAGCTCCGGATCGTCGGCCGCCTCGTCGAGCGCGGAGATCATGTCGCGGCCGAGCTGCCGCGTCCACGCGTTGAGCGCTTCGGGGCGGTTCATCACGATCTGGGCCACCCGGCCCTCGCGCTTCAGTTCCACCGTTTCCAGGTTCAGCGTGCTCATTGGGCACGCGGACAATAGCGCGGGCGGCAGGACCGGCCCACTTTCCGCGATGATGGGTGCTTCGCGATGGAGCTGCTGCCCAAGACGATCATGCGGCCGGTGGGACGCCTCGGCGCGGCCGCCCAGAACGCGCTCGAGGTGGCGCGATTCGGCGGCCTGAATACCCACGAGGAGCCTTCGCCGTATGAGGTGGCGGCCGAGCACCGTGTCTATCGGCTGCGCCACTATCACGCTGGCACCAACGGCAAAGGCAGCTCCCGGCCGCCGATCCTGCTCGTACCGCCGATGATGCTCGCAGCCGAGATCTACGATGTCTCGCCGGCGACCAGCGCGGTCTCGACCCTGCATGAGCACGGCGCTGATCCGTGGGTGGTCGACTTCGGCGCCCCCGAGCGCGAGGAGGGGGGCCTCGAGCGCACGCTCGCCGACCACGTAGTCGCCGTCTCGGACGCGGTGGACCGGGTGCGCGAGGCGACCGGCCGCGACGTCCATCTCGGTGGCTACTCCCAGGGCGGGATGTTCTGCTATCAAACCGCGGCCTACCGCCGGGGGAATGGGTTGAGCTCGCTGGTCACCTTCGGCAGCCCCGTTGACACCCGCCTGGGTATGCCGTTCGGAATCCCCGAGCAGTTCGCCTCGGGAGCCGTCAACCTGCTCGCTGACCGGGTCTTCCGGGTCTGGGCGCTGCCCGCCTGGGCAAGCCGGACGGGCTTCCGGCTGCTCGATCCGGTCAAGTCGGCCCGCAGCCGGATCGACTTCATCCTCCAGCTCCACGACCGCGAGGCCCTGCTGCCGCGCGAGCGCCAGCGCCGCTTTCTCGAGGCCGATGGATGGGTCGCCTGGCCGGGTCCGGCGATGGCCGATTTCCTGCACCAGTTCATCGCTCACAACCGGATGCTCGAGGGTGGCTTCGTGGTCGATGATCGCCTTCTCACTCTGGCCGACATCCGGACCCCGATCCTGTCGGTGGTGGGGATGGTGGACGAGATTGCGCCGGCCGCCGGGGTGCGCGCGATCCGCCTCGCCGCGCCGCGGGCCGACATCTATGAGCTGGCGCTCAACGCTGGGCATTTCGGGCTGGTGGTCGGCTCAACATCCAACGCCGTGACCTGGCCGACGGTCGCCGACTGGGTGCGCTGGCGGGACGGCGAAGGGGACGGCGAGCGGCCCGAGGGGGTGACCGAGATCCCCGACGATCCGACGGCCGAGCACTCCGGGGTGGGCGGGGTGGGCGGGGTGGGCGGGGTGGGCGGGACCCTCTTCCCCAATCGCGTCGGGTACGGGGTCGAGCTGGCCGGCGCGGTCGGGACGGGCATCGCCCGGTCGATGGCCGGCACGGCGCGGCGCACGGTGCGGGGCATGCGCGAGCTGACTCGAGAGGCGGCCGGCGCGCTGCCGCGGCTCGCCCGCCTGGAGCAGGTCCAGCCGAGCACCCGGATCTCGCTCGGGCTGCTCGTCTCCGAGCGCATGCGCCGCGGGCCCGACGACATCTTCTTCTTGTTCGAGGATCGCGCCTATAGCTCTCGGGAAATCAACGAGCGCATCGATAACGTTGTCCGCGGGCTGATCTCGATCGGCGTGCGCCAGGGCGAGCACGTCGGCGTGCTGATGGGGCCGCGCCCCAGCGCGCTGGCCCTGGTGGTGGCGCTCAGCCGTCTCGGGGCCGTATCGGTTCTGCTGCGGCCCGACGGCGATACCGACCGCGAGGCCGCGCTCGGTCAGGTCCAGCGGATCATCGCCGACCCCGAGCGGGCCGAGCTGGCCGTCGGACTCGGCACTGTCCACGCCTTCGTCCTCGGGGGCGGCGGCGGGCCGCGCGACCTCGGAGTTCCCCTGACCGCCGACATGGAACAGATCGATCCCGACGGCGTCGAACTGCCCAAGTGGTATCGCCCTAATCCCGGCCGGGCCAGCGACCTCGCCTTCATCCTCTTCACCGGTCAAGGCGACGAGACGCGGATGGGCCGGATCAGCAATCGCCGCTGGGCGACCTCGGCGATCGGCACCGCCTCGGCGGCGGCCCTGTCGTCCAATGACACGGTCTACAGCGTGACACCGCTCTACCACCCCTCGGGCTTGATGATGAGCATCGGCGGCGCGATCGTCGGCGGCGCCCGGCTGGCGATGGCCGCCGAGTTCGAGCCGACCATGTTCTGGGACGAGGTGCGGCGTTACGGAGTGACCGTCGCCTCCTACACGTGGACCCTGCTCCACGAGCTCGTCGCCGCTGCGCCGCATCCGGGGGAGCGTCATCACCCCGTGCGCCTGTTCATCGGCTCGGGTATGCCGCGCGGTCTCTGGCGTCGGGTGCAGCGGCGCTTCGCCCCCGCCCGCGTGGTCGAGTTCTACGCCTCAGCCGAGACGGATGCGATCCTCATCAACCTGCGCGACGCCAAGCCCGGCGCCATGGGCCGGCCACTCCCGGGCAGCACCGAGGTCCGGGTCGCCGCCTACGACATCGAGGCCGGTGAGCTGGTGCTCGGCCCCGATGGGTTCGTGGCCGAGTGCGGCCCGGACGAGGTGGGGATGCTGCTCGCCCGCTCGCGCGACACCGGCGGGGCAGCCACGATCTCGCTGCGGGGGGTGTTTCACCGCGACGACGCCTGGCTGGCCACCGGTGACCTCTTCCGGCGCGACCCGGACGGTGACTACTGGCGGGTGGACAGCGTCCGGGAGCTGATCCGCAGCGTGTCGGGGCCCGTGTTCACGGCCCCGATCCGAGACGCGCTGGGCGATCTGCCCGCCATCGACATCGCGGTGGCCTACGGGGTGCCGGGCCCCCAGGGTCACGAGGTCGCCGTCGCCGCTGTCACCCTGCGTCCCGACTATGCGCTGGACGCCGCCGAGCTGAGCGCGGCCCTGGCCGACCTCCCGCGTGCCCAACGCCCGACGGTCGTGCGCGTGGTCAGCGAGATCCCGGTCACCACCTGGTATCGACCGATCACCGGGCCACTGCGCGACGAAGGATTCCCGGCCCCGAGCCGCGTGCGACCGGCCTGGTACCGCGGGCCGCGCGTCGACGGCTACAAGGGGCTCACCGCGGCTGACCGCAAGCGCCTGGCGGCGAGCTGACCCCTTCTCGGAGGCCGCTCACCGCCAGGGCCGGCGGGCGCGCTCGAGTCAGCCCTTGATGCAGGGCTGGCTGTCGGTGGCGGTCAACGGGGCCTGGTGGGCATACCCGAAGGTCTGCGTGAACGTCCAGGATCCGTGGCACACGGTCGGGGCTTCCAGCAGGTGGATCTTGACCTTCTTGCCCTTGATCGTGCGCGTCTCAGTGCGGTCGGAGGTGGTGACCGAGAACTTGGTCAGATAGATGGTCGGCCCCGAACTGGGGGCGTTGGGAAACTGGAGCTGGGTGAAGGTCAGTCCCCGGCCCACCCGCGTGACCGAGAAGTCCAATTCGGTCGCCGGCTTGCCGCCCACCGAGGCGATGAAGATCTCGGTTGGGGCCTTGCTTCCGAACGGCTTGCCGTTGTACACGGCGAGCGTCGCCGGAACATAGGTCGGTGGTCCGCCCGTGGTGCTGAGCAGCTCGCCCTCGGCCGTCCCGCTGCCGACCTTTGAGGCCGCCGGGCACTTGCTCAGTACCTTGGGATTGATCGTGCAGCCTGGGAAGCGCAGCCCGTTGTCGGTGAAGTTCTGGTTGAAGCGGACCGTGAGCGTCGTGGGGTTGATCGTGCGGTTGGCGTTGATCCGGTTGCCCACAAAGGAGCCGAAGGTCAGCCCCACCCCGCGCGGCGCCTTGGCCGTCCCGCTGATCGGCGGCGTTACCTTGACACTGAGATCGGCGAAGTCGCCGTTGCTGTTGGTCGCGCCCTGACCGGCGAGGGCGGTTCCGGCCACGGCGAGGACGACCAGGCCCACGAGTAGCCCGACTAGTTTGCGCATCCGTTCCTCCTCAAGAGGATGTGACTGTGACCGGCCCCGCGGCGGATCCTTACAGATCCAGCGCCACCGGTAAACCGGAATTCAGCCCTTGACGCAGGTCTGGCTGTCGGTGGCCCGGATCGGCGGCCGCCCCGAGGAGGTGGTGGTCTCCCCGAACGTCCACGCCCGTGCACAGGTGGTCGGAGCATCGAAGAGATGGACAGTGACGGTCTTGCCTTTGACCCGGACACGCACATGGCGATCCGGGATGTTGACGGTGAACCTGGTGATCCCGGTACCCGGTCCCGCGCTGGGCAGCAGCAGCTGGTTGATGGCCAATCCCCGGGCCTGAGGGCGGACGACGAAATCCATCTCGGTCACGGGCCGGCCGCCGCGCACGACGATGAAGATCAGTGTCGTTCCTCCGTACAGATAAGGAGCGCCGTTGTAGGCCAGTACCCGGGCCGAGGCGAAGCTGGGGGCCTCTCCGCCCGGATTCAGCCGCTCGGTCTCGGCGCTTCCGGTCCCGATCTGCGACGCCCGCGAGCAGCGCGAGATCGTCGTCGGGTTGATCGAGCAGGACGGGAACAGCTGACCGTTCTCGGTGAAGCCCTGCCGGAAGAAGAAGTTCATCGACGTGATCGGGATCGCGTCGTCGGCGTTGATGCGGTTACCCAGGAAGTTGCTGAGCGAGAGTCCCACGCCCTGGGGGACCTTGGCCGTCCCGGCCTTCGGCGGGGTGATCGCGACCCTGAGGTCGAGGAAGTCCCCGGCGCCGTTTGCGCCGAGATCGCCCCGGGCGCTCGGCGCTGCGGCGGCCAGCAGGCCGACGGTGAGCAGGGCGCTGAGCCTGCGCAGCCGGCCGCCGACCATCAGACGGCGGGCAGCGACTCGCCCGAGTACAGCTTGTGCACGCTCACCGTTCCGGCGGGAGCGGCGCGGATGCAGAGCTCGCAGAACACGCATTCGTCAAGGTTCTCCTCCACGATCTCGAGACCTTCGGAACCGGCCTTGAAGATGTCCACGGGGCACACCTCGGCGAGCTTGCGGGCCTGCTCGGGGTCAGACGCGACGGCGGCGTCGACCTCGACGTCGATGAAGGTGCCCGCCATCTAGAGCTTCTCTTTGACCAGGTTCGGGATGTCCTCGATGCGCTCGGCGACGGTGATGCCGGCCGTGGCCAGCCGCGCGATCTTCTCGGTCGCGGTGTCCTCCTTGCCCTCCACGATCGTGCCCGCGTGACCGAAGCTCATGCCCGGCATCTCGTCCATGAAGCGTCCGGCCATGAAGGCGACGATCGGCAGCCGCGAGTTGTTCTCGGTCACCCAGCGGGCCAGCTCGGCCTCCATGCGTCCCCCCGGCTCGGTGTAGATGACGATTGCCTTCGTCTCGGCGTCGGCTTCGAACAGGGGCATCAGCTCGGCGTAGCTGGACCCGATGATCGCGTCGCCGCCGATCGACACGGCGGTGGACACGCCCAGGCCGGCGGCGCTCAGGGTCGAGGACATCTCGGTGGTCATCCCGCCCGAACGTGAGATCACTCCCACTTCGCCGTGGTGGTAGGACTTGGCGGCGTCCTTGGCCGGGCCGCCGATCCCGCCCATCTTGATCACGTCGGGGACGATGATGCCCAGGCAGTTGGGGCCGATGATCCGGGCGTCGCGCTGGCTGGCCAATTCGACCATCTCGGCAACGTCGCGGCGGGGGATGCGCTCGGTGACGATCACGATCAGCTTGACGCCGCCCTCCAGCGCTTCCAGGACGGCATCCTTGGTGAACGCCGGTGGCACGGTGACGACCGAACCGTAAATTCCGTTCCCACCCGCCCGGCCATGGTGCTCGACCGCCTGGGCGACGGTGTCGAACACCGGCACGCCGTGGACGTCGCGCCCGAGGCGCCCGGGCGTCACCCCGCCGACGATCGTGGCGCCCTGGCCGTAGTCCAGGCACTCGCGCGTCAGGTTGACGGCCTCGCGGCCGGTGATGCCCTGAACGATGAAGGTGGTGTCGGCGTCGACCAGGATCGACATCTAGGTCGTGTCTCCGTGGATACGCTCGACGGCTCGTTTGGCGGCCTCGTTGAGGGACACGGAACGGTCGGCGTAGGAGACGCCGTAGTGCTCAAGGATCTTGAACCCCTCCTCTTCCCAGGCGCCGGGGATGCGGAAGATCGTGATCTTCTCGGCCGGGTCATAGCCGAGCTCGAGACAGGCTTTGATCACGCCGCGGGCGACGATGTCCACCCGGGTGTTGGAGACGATCGACATCATCACCGCGATCTTGTCCACGCCCGGCTTCTGCAGGACCAGTTTGGCCAGGCCGCATGTTTTGGCGACTGACGGATTGCCGCCGATCTCGCAGTAGTTGGCCGGGTCGCCGCCGTGGGCGCGGACGGCGTCGAACAGGGTCAGTGAGCCGCCGCCGGCGCCGATGACCAGGCCGAGGTTGCCGTCGAACTCGGTTACGTTGCCGGCCACGCCGCGGTGATCCTGGGCGTCGACCTCCTCGCCGGCCAGCTCGAACGGGGTCGCCTCGCGCGCTTGGCGGGTCTCCTCGTCGCGGACGCCGAGTTCTTTGAGCAGAGCCTTCTGGCGGGGGCGACCCTCGTTCTCCATGTCCATGTGGGCATCGAGGGCGATGAACGAGCCGTCCCGCAGCTCGCCGAGCGGGTTGATCTCAGCGAGCGTCATGTCGTAGCGCAAGAACAGGCGGGCGAGCCGCGTCAGGATCGGGGTGAGCCGGTTCAGCGCGCTCCCCGTGATCCCCAGGGAGGCGATCACGGTCTTGGCCTGCCAGTCCGAGAACTCGATTCGGGTCGAGAAGTGACCCCGGGCGACGTGATCGGGATGCTGCTCGGCCACCTCTTCGATGTCGATTCCGCCCATGTCAGAGAAGAGCAGAACCGGCCGCTTGCGGATTCCGTCCCAGACCACGCCGGCGTAGTACTCGTGCTTGACCGCCGCGCGGGAGTCGACCAGGACGCCGCGGGGCATGTGGCCGTTGATCTCCAGCGCCAGCACGTGCTCGGCGTGCGTGGCCGCCTCGTCGGGGGAGTCGGCGAACTGCACACCCCCGGCCTTCATACGGCCGCCGGTCAGCACCTGGGACTTGATCACGACCGGTCCACCGATGTCCTGGGCGATCTGGCGGGCCTCCTCGGGGGAGGTCGCGAAGCCGTGCTGGGTGACGGGGATCCCCGCCTTGGCCACGATCGCACGCGACTCGTACTCAAAGAAACGCATGGGCGGCCGGGGAGCCTAGCGAGAGTCGGTCGGGTGGGGCGGCTCGGGGCCTCCCTCGAGTCGGTCTCGTTGGGCATCTAGACCAAATCTGTCGAGATACTTGGATAAGCTGTACTATGCCCCAATTCCAATCGACAAACTTGTAATTGACCGCTACGAGGTTCAGATGAATTTTCGACTTGACCCACAACGGCCCGCCCGACTCCTGACCGCCGTCGGCACCGCCGGCCTGGCGGCGCTGGCCCTGGCCCTGGCC
>JBOGYN010000182.1:0-3990 GCA_050696855.1 Solirubrobacteraceae bacterium
GGTGGGGGGCCCGGATGTCCCGGTGCTGCCCGACGCGCCGGACTGCCCGTTCTGGCCGCCCGCGTCGGCCTGCCCAGCGCTGCCGTTCATCCCAGCTGCGGCCGCAGAGCCTGCGCCGGGGAGCGCGGAACCGGACGGGCCGCCGCCCTGACCTTGCCCGTACGCGCTCGCCGGGGTTGAGGCGACCGAGGCGGCGCCGGTTGGCATTCGCATCGCGATCGCGCCGCCGAGCATGCCGCCGGCTCCGCCGCCGCCCGCGAGCGCGCTGGTGGCCGGCACTGTGAACCGCAGCAGCGCGGGCAGCGCGAGGATCGCGAGCACGAGCATCATCACGCCGTCCAGCAGCGCCAGCGCCCCCGGCTGACCAGCGAGGTCAAACGCGACCGCGTACACGATCGCCGCCGCCGGCTTATAGAGCGCGAACGCGACCAGCCACGCCGTCGCTTTGCGAAACCACTGCATCCCCATCTCGGTGTTCGAGAACGCGGCGACGAGCGGTAGCGTCCCGACCAGGAGCACGAGCATTCCGCCGCGGACCAGCATCAGCATGATTTGGGTCACCGTGGCGAGAAACGCGAGGATCCCGAGCACGATCGCGATAAACGCCGTCGTGACCGTCCCGGCCAGCCCGACCGTGAACCCCGCCGGTGCCCCCGCCACACGACTAGCCGAGGTGGTCGCGAGCCCGAGCAGGTTTGAGAGGTGACCAGCGAAGGTGCTCTGAGCGCTCGCGCGGCTGATAAACCAGGCCGCCATCTGATCAGAGCCGCCGATCAGCACGCTCGCCGCGGCCGCTGCCGCGCCTGAGATGAGCACGTAGGTGACCAGGTAGCGGGCCAGCTCGCGCATTTGCGCTGCCTTGTGCTCGTGGTAGACGATCCGTCCGGCGCCCAGCAGCGTGCACAGCACCGCCAGGCCGGTCGTGAACACCAGCAGGTTCTGCTGCAAGAACGCGACCGTCCCGGTCGCCTGCCCCGCGGCGTCTGCCACCTGGGGGGTGCCGATCCCGACCCACAGCGTCGAGGCCCACTGCACGGCATGGCCGAGCGCGCCGAGCACCGCCTTGGCCAACGCCGTGATCGCGTCACCCGCCACCGACGACACCGCCCCGCCGACACCCTTACCAACGATGCACAAAGGATCGATCCCACAGCCCAACAGCGCCCGGGCCGGAGCGGCCGTTACTAGCAACACAGCAACCGTGAGCGGCGGCGCGCACAGCAGGCAGCAGCGGCCCGTGCTGCGCATCAGAAGCTTGACCATTGCACGTAGCCGGTGAGATCGGGGATGACCTGCATTGCGGGAGCGCCGGCGGTCGGAAACACGTACTTCCAGTCCCCACCGGCCCAGACCATCGCCGTGACAACGGCCAGCAGCTTTCCATCGGGCCCCTGAAACACGATCGTCACCTGAGCGTCCGATGGGGTGTAGGACTCGTAGCGGTAGCCGGCGAACTGAACCGGCCCCCTGGAATCCAGCTGCGCGCTTGAGCCGAGATTCCTCGGCGCGTCGACCGCAAGGCGCCGAAACAGCTCGTTGGGCGGCACGGCCGTTCCCTCGGCCCAGAGATTCATGGCGGCCAGCAGCGCCCCGGAGGGGTTATGGGCAAAGCACGTCTCCCACGGCCCGTCTGAGCGCTGGGGCCCGAACACGGCCGGGCTCTGCGGGACCCGCATCGATCCCACCGTCCCCCACCGCGCCTGCGGCGGACCGGTCGACGGGACCGCCTGAACGCCGGCCGGAAGACTGCACGCGCTGGCGTTCGCTGGGGTGCCTGCAGGGCGAGCGGCTGTGGTTTGCGGGACGGCTGGGTGGCGGCCGCCGCCGCTGTCGCCGATCGCGGCGACCAAGACGCCGAGCAGCACTAGTGCGAGCAGGAACGCGCTGGCGAGCAGCACGCTCGGGCGACTCCACGGCGAGCGCTCGGGCGCCGGCTCGGTCGGGGAGGAGGATCGATCACTCATCGGATTCACCATGCATGGGCGTTGGCGCGTTTAGCTGAGCGCTCCGACGATCGCCGCGGAGGAGCCGGCGATCACGCATGCGACGAGCGTCCACACCAGGCTGGTGGTGTGCTGGCTGGCGCCGCCGTACCCCTGGTTGTGGGAGTGCGCGAGCTTCGCCGCGCTGATCAGCACACCGCCGACGCACAGCGCGAATACGGCCCAGGCGGTCCACTGCAGGATCGTCGTCAGCTTCCCGGCGCCGGGCGGTGCGACGCCCTGCCCCGGATTCACAACAGCCAGGGTGAGTAGATGCAGCATCGCTAGAGATCCTTTCGGTTGATGTTTGGCGTGACCGGGATCTCGGTCATCGCCTGCAGGTCCTCGAACAGTCGGCGCAGGACCTTCGGTGCGTTGTGCGCCGCGGGCAGCTCACCGACCCGCCACGCCTCAATCCACGGAACTGACCACACTGCCGGCACGCCGCCGGCGATCAGCTCCGCGAGTTGCCGCAGCCCGTGCGGGAGGCGTCCGGGCGCGTCGGCGATCAGCACCAGGCCGAGCAGCAGCACCGGCGCGTCCCCGGCCGCCCATTCCCGAATCGCGTTCTGCGCGCAGCGCAGCCCATGCGCGTGGGTGCGCGCGACCAACACCACCCGCGCCGGCAGACGATCCGCCGTGGTCAGCGGCCAGCTGTGATCAGCCGACCGCGAGCCCGAGAACAACTCCGCAAGCGTCGACTCGCCCGCACCGCCATGCGCGCCGACCCACCACACCGCCGCCGGCTGCTCCGCGTCGACGACGCGGCGGGCCATCCGCTCGCGCGGCTCCGGGAGGACCACGCCTCCCTGCCGTCCGGGGCTGGCCGCCCGAACCCGCCCAGCCGCGCGTGAGGTGGCCGGATCGCCACCCGACCGCCCCACCAGCTCGCTGTTATCAACGTAAACCAATGTCATTGACGAATCTGCGTTATCATACACGCATGGTGGTCGTTAGCAGACTGCAGCCCGGACCCTTCTCCAGGGCCAGGCGTTCATGGCCCTCCGGCTGCCACGGGAGCAAGGCGGGTTGCCTGAAGGCTGGTCGGGCTCGCCCGTCGGCCACGCCCTGCAGGCTCGCTCGCCGTTGGCGGTTGGTTGCGATCGGCGAGCAAGCGTCGACCGGCGAATCGAAAACCTCGCTGACATCGCCATGCGCGCCGCTGAGAAGCGTCGGGCGCTCACTAGGAGCAGAACACCGGTCGAAGACCGGGTGCTCGCCGTCCCCAGGACCGTGCCACATGAAAAGGCTGAGCCAGACACGGCCACTTCGATCGCTGACCGTGCACGCGTCCTACCGACCGCCGATCACTAGACCGGGCTCAAACCCAAGCGGACGCGAAATCGCTAAATCGCTCGAGCATCCGGCCAGGATCGCCCCTCGGACCAGCGCGCCAGAAGCAACCGCGGGCCCTGAGAACCCATCTGGCCCCCTTGGATGCGGAAACCCGCCGGGTTGCCGACGCCCAGTGTCGCCGACCGTCGGCCGGACAGCTGCAAGGTCGACGCACGTCTCCCTTCCCCTCACCCCAAGCGCTCGGTTCCGTGTCCGGCCGCCGGCCGGCGTTTCGGGCTCACGTCAACCACCGGATCCCCACAAGGAGGGAACCAAGATGAGCGCATCAGCTCCCGCAGTTAACTCGGTCACACTGGTCGGAAACCTCACCGCCGACCCCGTTCTCAAGCAGCTCGACGAGGACCGCAAGGTCTGCCAGCTGCGCCTCGCGGTCAACGACCAAAAGGACCAGCCGCCGCTGTTCATCGACGTCGCCACCTTCGGCGCTCAGGCCGACGCGTGCGCGAAGTACCTGGCCAAGGGCCGCGCGGTCGCGGTCACCGGCCGGCTGGTCTACCGCGAGTGGGACGACAACGGCACCCGCCGCAGCCGCCACCACATCGTCGGACGCGTCCAATTCGGCGGCAAGCCCGACGAGCCCGCAGCCGAAACCGAGCCCGCCACCGAGGAGGTTGGCGCCTTCTGAGCCAAGCCAGCGGTGGAGCGCCGGCCC
>JBOGYN010000183.1:0-2650 GCA_050696855.1 Solirubrobacteraceae bacterium
CGCTTACCCCGCGCGAGCGCTAGGTCCTGCGGTTGCTCGCGCAGGGCAAAACCAACGTCGCGATCGCCAGCGTGCTTCTGGTCCGGGAGGGCACGGTCAAGTACCACGTCAAGAACATCCTGCGCAAACTCGGCGCGACCAGCCGCGCCGACGCCGTGGCGCGTTTCCTCCGCTCCTCAGAGGGCGAGGCCGGGCGGTGAGCACTCTCCTGGCCGGTCCCGCCGGCGCCGAGCTCGAGGGGCGGATCGCCCGCGCCTGCGCACGGGCGGAGGGGTTGCTCGGCATCCGCTCACCGCCCGGTCAACGGGGGGACCCGGGGAATCTCCCGGCCGTGGTCACCCGGCTCACCGACCGGTTGGGCGCGCGGTCAGACGAAGCCCGGGCTGAACACGAGGCGGCGCTGACCCGGCTGCGTGAGCGCTACGAGACACGCGTCGAACGCCTGGCCCGGGCGCACGCCGCCGGGGCGGCGCTGCGCGAGATCACCGCGCCGGCGGTAATGCTGGAGCGGGCGCCCGCCGCCCTATGCGCGGCCTCGAACTTCGAGCGGGTAATCCTCAGCCTGATCAGCGGCGGTGTGATGGTGGCGCACGCGGCCCATTTCGCCGGTGAGGCAGCGCTCGCCGACGAGGTCCTAGACGCGCTGCGCACCGAACCGATCGCGCTCGAGCACCCCCTGATCGAGACCGAGGTCCTGCGCCGCCGGCGAGCGACGCTCCTGCTCGACGCCAGCGTGCACCCGAGGGTGGATCGTCGCCTCGCCCGGCTCATGAACTGGTCGGCCTACGCGGCCGCGCCGCTGGTGATCGGTTCGCGCGTGCTCGGCGTGGTGCACGCCGACCGGGGTCCCGGCGCGACGCTCGAAATCCTGGACCGTGACGTCCTGTGGTCGTTCGTGACGGCGCTCGGCCCGGCCTACGAGAGCGCCAGCCTCGTCCGCACCCTGCGTGACGAGCGCGAGCAGATGCGCGACTTCGTCGATTGGCTGGGCGCCCGTTCGGGCGAATTGACCGACGGGCCGGTCCGGCTCGCGACCGTGCTCCGCGAGCGCCGCCCCGCGCGGGCCCCCGCGGTCGCCCTCGGCCCGCCGGCCGCTCGGGATGAGCGCAGTGTGTTCGAGGGATTGCTCACCCGGCGCGAGCTCGACGTGCTCGAACTCGTCGCCGACGGCCTCTCCAACAAAGCGATCGCCGAGGCGCTGGTGATCTCCGACGGGACGGTCAAGTTCCACGTCAACAGCATCCTGCGCAAGCTCCGGGTCGCCAACCGGGCGCAGGCGGTGGCCCGCTACCTGCGCCTGCTTGGTCTGAGCGGCCCGTGACGGCCGTCGGCGGCCTGCAGTCCGAGTAGGGCGATGCTGCGGACGCTCTCGGTCCTGTTCGCGCTCGCCGCGGTCGTGTCCATGACCTTCGCCATCGCCGGAATGGTGACCGGGCGCGAGGGGGCGCTGACCGGGTGGGTGGTGCGCACGGTGGCGCTGTTGTGCTTCGCGGTCGCGGTGGTCCTCAACGTGGCCGCCCACTGAACTCGGCCCGGCGCGGGGGAGGCGTGTCGGGAAACCCGGCTATATGGCTGGTTTCTCGACCAACCCGCCTTAATTCTCGGGTTGCCAGCTGCTCACGACCCAGCCCCCACCGGTGGCCGGCGTCACGGTGGCCAGCGCGACGTGCCAGCTCGGGCGCAGGCCCCGGTAGGCATCGGTGCCCGACGCGGTGGTCAGCTCGCGGGTCACGACGGCGTACCGCTCTGGCTGCCCGCGCACGGGCGCGATCGCCTCCACCGTCCCCGAGTTGGCGATCCCGCCCCGTCGGAGCTCGTAGTCCTGGGCGGTCTGGGCGGCGGCGAGGGTCATCGCGGCGCGCGCCTGGCCGACGCTGAGCGCCGCCAGCCCACGCATCCGGCCGGTCACGGTGGCGGCGGTCCAGTTGATGTAGCCGTTGGCGAACGCCTCCACGGCCAGGGGAGGACTCGCCAGACCCCCCAGGGCGCGTTGCCGAGTCGGCGGGCTCGGATACTCGTGGGTGCGCTGGGCTTGGGTCAGGGCGGCTGTCATCGGGTTCGTGGCGGTCGGCGCCGGAGGCGGGGATCCCAGCGAACATCCGCCCAGCGCGAGCGCGAGCGCGACTGCGAGCGCTGGTGCGAGCGCGATCAACGCGAGCGGGGTCAGCGCGCCGGTATGAGCCGGGCGCCCGGTCTTCACAAGCCCACCGGATGGCGGGCCACGAACCCAGCGGCGTCGCGGACCAGCGGGTGCCAGCCGATGCCCGCCGTGCCGTCCTGGGGACCGCCCGCGTTCCAGGTATCCCAGCGCAGACCGGCGACGTACATGAAGACGTGGTCGGCGTTGGCATAGATCGTCACCCACCGCCCCGGCCCGGGGGCTCCGAAGGACTCCAGCGTGCCCGAGGCGGCGGCGTAGGCGACCGGCAACTGGCCACCCCCGTAGAGCAGGTGCTCGACGCTGCTCGAACAGTCGTAGGCGGGCCCGACCTCGTTCAGGGGGAGGCCATGCCCGCCGCCATAGAGATACGGCTTGCCCGTGATCTGGTTGCCGGCGGCGATCATCCCCTGCACGGCGGCGGGAGCCCCGGCCGGGGCGGCCGCCCGGCCGTCGCTGAGCAACTGCGCCCGAGAGCCGCCGGTCAGAGGC
>JBOGYN010000184.1:0-3407 GCA_050696855.1 Solirubrobacteraceae bacterium
CCGAACACGTGCGGTACGGCGTGGAAGGTCTTGAGGAAGTCCAGCGTGCCCGTGTGGCGGAAGATGAAAAAGGTGCCGAGGACGAGGCCGACGTCGCCCAGCACGTTGATCACGAACGCCTTGATGCCGGCGTTGGTGGCCGTCTGGCGCCGGTACCAGAACGAGATCAGGAGATAGGAGGCCGCGCCGACGAATGCCCAGCCCACGATCAGCAGCAGGAAGTTCCCGGCCAGCACGAGCAGCAGCATCGAGAAGACGAAGAAGTTCAGGTAGGAGAAGAAGCGGGCGTAGCCTCGGTCTGACTTCAGGTAGGCGATCGAGTACAGGTGGATCAGCGTCGAGACGCCCGAGACGACGAGCGCCATCAGGATCGAGAGCGGGTCGACGAGGATCGAGAGCTGGCCGTCGACGCCGACCGTGGAGGCGTAGTTCCACAGCGAGGAGGTCAGCTCGCGGTCGCCCTCTGAGCGCCCGAGAATGCTGATCAGCGCCCCGACCGCACACACGAAGGAGAGGGCGATGGCCAGCGTGCCCAGCCAGCCGGCGATCGTGCCCTGCTCGCGGCGGAAGCCGACCGCGATCACGATTGTCCCCACCAGGGGGAAGAGCAGGATCAGCCAGCCGAAGACGGTGGGGCTCATGACGCCGGATCCCTCAGCCGCGCAGCTCGTTGAGCTCGTCGACGTTGACCGCCATCTGGCGCCGGTAGATGGCCACGATCAGCCCCAGGCCGACCGTCACTTCGCAGGCCGCCACCACCATCACGATCAGAGCGAAGATCTGGCCGTCGGCGCCCCCCCACATGCGCGAGAAGGCGACCAGCGCGAGGTTGGCGGCGTTGAGCATCAGCTCGAGACAGAGCAGGATGACCAGCGGGTTGGGCCGCGTCAGCACGCCGGCGGCGCCGATGCAGAAGATCAGCGCCGAGACGACCAGGTACCAGCCGATCGCCACTACCAGCCACCCTGAGCCGGGTCCGAGGCGCTGGTGGCCCGCTCGGGGGTGGCGCTGGCCCGTTCGGTATCGGGCTCGGTCGCGAACCCGCCGCGTATCCCCGTGCTCTCAGCCATCGTGCCCGTGAGCAGCGAGCGGGCGGTGATCAGGCGCGGATCAAAGTCATCGTCAGTACCCTCGAGCCCGCGCCGGCGCCGGGCCAACACGACGGCGCCGATCGCCGCCACCAGCAGCAGCAGCGAAGCGATCTCGAAGGGAAATAGGTAGGTGGTGAGAAACAGGCGGCCGATCTCCCGCGGGGTACCGAACCCGAACACGTATGGCGCCCCATGGCCCGAGATCCCCTTCAGGGCCGAACCGAGCAGCGCGATGCAGAGCTCGATCGCCAGGGCGAAGGCGAACACCGGTCCCAGCACGCGCAGGGAGCCCGCGCTGCCCTGCAAGCCGGCCGTCGGCTCCTCGGCGCCGCCGATGTAGGCGACCACGAACACGTACAGAACCATCACCGCTCCGGCGTAGACCACGACCTGGGCGGCGGCCACGAACTCGGCTCGCAAGAGCAGGAACAGCGCCGCCAGCGCGATCAGGTGGACGACCAGGGCGAGCACGCTGTAGAACGGATTGCGCAGCATGACCACACCGATCGCGCCGGTCAGGGCGCCGATCGCGGCGATGAAGAAGAGAACGGCGGACATCTCAGGTGGTCCTACTCGCCCTCGCGCCGCAGCGGCGTGCGCTCGATCGCTTCGGCGAGCAACATCTCCTTGGTGAAGATGAGGTCCGAGCGGGTGTAGTCAGACATCTCGTAGTCGTGGCCCATCGTGATCGCGTCAAACGGGCACGCGACCTCGCAGTACCCGCAGAAGATGCAGCGAGACAGGTTGATCTCGTAGACAGCGGCGTAGCGCTCTCCGGCCGAGATCCGATGCTCGGGGGTGTTCTCGGCCGCCACCACGCGGATGCAGTCCGCCGGGCAGGCGGCGGCGCACAGCGAACAGCCCACGCACTTCTCCAGGCCGGGGTGGGCGGGATCCGTGCTTTCGAAGCGGTGCAGCTTGTGGCGGCCACGGAAGCGCGGATAGACCGGGGTCTTCTGCTCCGGATACTGGATCGTGGTCGGGCCCTCGACGATCCGTCCGAAGGTCGTCTTCATCCCGCGCAGCGTCTCGCCGAACACGCGATAGGCCCCGCGCGCGGCGCCGGCTCCGGGCGCCCGTTGGACCTCGGTCACGTCGGCGCCGGGTTCGTAGGGGGGTGTCATCTCTTCGCCTCCTTAGGGGCGACCGGGGACCACGCGGTCGTCATGCGACCACCACGATCGCGGTCACGAGCAGGTTCAGGGTGGCCAGCGGGAGCAGCATCTTCCAGCCGAACGACATCAGCTGGTCATAGCGCAGGCGGGGTAGGGTGGCGCGGACCCAGATGAACAGGGTCAGGATCACCGTCATCTTGGCCAGCACGATGATCGGGTCGACCCAGCCGGGGGGATGGATGCCGAACGGCATCAACCAACCGCCCAGGAACATCGTCACCGCCATCCCCGAGACGACGATCATGTTCGCGTACTCGGCGAACAGAAAGGCGACGAAGGCGGTGCCGCCGTACTCGGTGAAATAACCGCCGACCAGCTCGGCGTCCGCCTCGACGAGGTCAAAGGGCGCCCGATTGGTCTCCGCGAAGGACGCGGTCATGAAGATCAGGAAGCCGACGAACTGGGGGATGAAGTACCACATACCCCCCTGCGCGTGGACGATCCCGGTCAGCGAGAGGGTTCCCGAAGTGATCAGCACGCCGACCAGGGCCAGGCCCTGGGAGACCTCGTAGGAGATCAGCTGGGCGGCGCCGCGCATCGCCCCCAGGAACGAGTACTTCGAACCTGAGGCCCAGCCGCCGAGCATGATCCCGTAGAACGAGATTCCGCCGAAGGCGAACACGAACAGCGGCCCGACCGATACGTCGATTCCGTACAGGCCGACGCGCTGGCCGAGGATGTCCTGGACGTCACCGAACGGGACCAGTGCCAGGGAGGCAACCGCGGTCAGGATCGCAATCGCAGGCGCCACCCGGAACACGAAGCCGATCGACGTCGAAGGACGGAAGGGCTCCTTGGTGGCGAACTTGAGGATCTCGGCCAGCGGCTGCATGAGACCGAAGGGACCGACCCGGTTGGGGCCGTAACGGTTCTGAAAGCGCCCGAGCAGCTTGCGCTCATAGACGATCAGGATCGGCAGGACGGCGAAGATCACACCGAAGATCACGAGCGCCTTGACAATCTGCACCCACCAGGGCTCAAAGAAATTGACCGCCGCGGTGGTGATCATCGCTTGATGACCTCGATCATCGGTTCCGTCAAAGCGTTGGCCGACTGGGCGGCGATCCCCTCGGCCAGAAACGCGCTGCCGACCGGGACGCCGGTCCGGATCGTCGCCTTGGCCCGCACCCGGGTGTCGTTC
>JBOGYN010000185.1:0-3354 GCA_050696855.1 Solirubrobacteraceae bacterium
AGCAGAACCTGCCCCTTGGCCGGCTGCTGCGCTGGCAGGTCGGCGACCTCCAGTTCAGCGGCGCGGCAGGTGACCGCCCTTATGCCATCACCGCCTCGCAGGCGGGGCTCGTCAGGCGGTACGCCTCATCCGGCGGTCGATGTTCGCGGATCAGCGCAGGCATCAATCCGATCTTCGCACGTCGTCTCACGGGGCATCGTCCGCTCGCCGCGCGAATGCTGCGAACTCTGGCCGACGCCAACGGCTAGGCGGTGGTTACGCTCTGCGGCTATGAGCTACGCGAAAAAGAATCTCCGCCAGGTTGAAGACAGTGCGGTCAAGCACGGTCTCTCGGCCACGCAGCAGGCCCGCTTTGCCCGGGCAGACTTGGGTGCTGACCAGACCGGCCTCAACTACCTGATCATCAAGGCCGGGCAACGCGAGGCGTTCGCTCATCGGCACCGCGAAGCCGAGGAGATCTACGTCGTCCTCGCGGGCTCGGGACGGGTCAAGCTCGACGATGAGCTGGTCGACCTGGCGCCGCTGGACGCAGTACGGGTGAGCCCGGGGGTGACCCGGTCCTTCGAAGCTGGGGGCGAAGGTCTCGAGGTGCTCGTGTTCGGACCGCACGTGGAGGGCGATGGAGAGATGGTCAGCGACTTCTGGGGTGAGTAGGGTGGTCAAGTGCAGACGATGAGCCCGCTCGATGCGTCTTTTCTTCACATCGAAGACGCGGTGACCCACATGCGCATTGGCTCGGTGGGGATCTTCGAGGGTCCGCCCCCGGGCGCCGGAGAGGTCGCGGCGGCGATCGGGGCCCGACTTCCGCTCGTCCCCCGCTATCGCCAGAAGGTCCTGTTCGTTCCGCTGGCGCTGGGGCGTCCCACGTGGGTCGACGATCCCCACTTCCGCCTCGAGTACCACGTGCGCCGCACCGCCCTGCCCGCGCCCGGCGGGGACGAGGAGCTGCGAACCCTGGTCGGGCGAGTGATGTCCCAGCAGCTCGACCGCGCCAAGCCGTTGTGGGAGATGTGGGTGGCCGAGGGTCTCGACGACGGCCGCTGGGCTCTGATCTCCAAGACCCATCACTGCATGCCGGTCCCTGGCCAGCCGCGCGATGAGTCCCTACGAGGCGGCGCGCGGGCTCCTGTCCGCCGCACGGGGCCCACGCCGGGTCATCCGCCAGGTGGCCGAGGTCAGCCGCGGTCTGGCCAACTTCTCCTCGCTCCTGAATCCCTCGACGACGGCCAGCTCCCTCAACGGTCCGATCGGCCCCCACCGTCGCTGGGATTGGGCCCGGGCTCGGCTCGGCGACGTCAAGCAGATCCGGAAGACGCACGGCGGCACGGTCAACGACGTGGTGCTGGCGGCCATCACCAATGGCTTTCGGGAACTGCTGCTCTCCCGCGGCGAGCCGGTGGCAGGGAGGGTGATCCGCACCCTCGTTCCGGTCTCGGTGCGCAGCCACGAAGAGCGCGGCTCCTACGACAACAAGGTCTCGGCGATGTTCGCCGAGCTCCCCGTCGAGATCGAGGATCCCGTCCGCCGCCTCGACGCCCTGCACGAGCAGATGCAGCACCTCAAGCACTCCGGCCAGGCGGTGGCGGCCGAGCGGCTGACCGCTCTGGGCGGCTTTGCCCCGGCGATGCTGCTCGCCCTCGCCGGACGCGTGGGGACCCGGTTGCCCCAAAGCGCCATCAACACCGTCACGACCAATGTGCCCGGTCCCCAGCAGCCGCTCTACCTGGCCGGCAAGCGCATGCTCGAGGCCTTCCCGTTCGTCCCTCTCGGCGGCCAGGTGCGGGTGGGAGTGGCGATCTTCTCCTACGACGGCGGGATCAACTTCGGCGTCACCGGGGATCTGGACAGCTCCCCCGACATCGGCGTGCTGTGCCGCGGGATCGAGGACGGCATCGCCCAATTGCTGAGTCCCGCGGCGCCCAGCGCGCCAACGCGCAGCGAGCGCGCGAAGCCGCGGTCGCGGCGCCCCTCGCGGGCGACCTGATCAGCCGTGATGCAGCTGGGCCGCCATGTCCCGCACGGCCCCGATCGTGCCGCGCACGCTGCCGCTGACCTTCGATCGTCCCCCTGACCGCGGCCGGTAGGTAACCCCGACCTCGGTCAGCCGCCAGCCGGCGCGCGCGGCCGACAACACCATCTCCAACGGCCAGCCCGAGCCGCGGTCGCGCAGGCCGAGCTCGAGCAGCGCCTCACGGCGGACGGCTCGCATCGGCCCAAGGTCAGTCAGCCCGACCGCCGTGCGGCGCCGCAGCTCGAGGGCCAGCGCCCGGTTGGCCCACCGCGCGTGCCAGGGCCAAGCGCCCGGCTGGGCGATTCGGGCCCCGAGGCACAGGTCGCTCTCGCCGCCGAGCATGGACGCGGTGACGCGGGGTAGTTCGCCGGGGTCAAGCGAACCGTCGCAGTCCATGAAGCACACGACCTCGGTCTCGGCGGCGCGCAGGCCGGCGAAGCACGCCGCCCCGAAGCCGCGGCGCGGCTCAGACACGACCGTCGCTCCGCAGGCGGAGGCTACCTCCGCAGTCTCGTCGCGCGAGCCATTGTCGACCACCAAGGGCACGAAGCCGGGGGGCATCGCGGCCAGCACGCCGGAGATCGCCTGTGCCTCGTCGAGGGCGGGCAGGATGACCTGGATCACAGGGCGGCACGCTACCCGGAAGACCTTACGGGTCTGGGAACATGTCCCACCATGATTCTCGTGACCGGCGGCGCCGGATTCATCGGCTCCCACGTCGTCGACCTGCTCGTGCAGGAGGGCCACGAAGTACGGGTGCTCGATCTGCTGCTGGCGGCCGCCCACGTGCGGCGTCCGGATTACCTCAATCCCGAGGCCGAGTTCGTGTCGGGTGACCTGGCTGACTGCGACCTTGTCCGCCCAGCGTTGGCCGGGGTGGACCTCGTCTGCCATCAGGCCGCGATGGTCGGGCTCGGGGTCGACATGCTCGACATCGAAACCTACGTCCGCCACAACGATCTGGCCACCGCCGTGCTGCTCACGCAACTCGCACAAGCTCGCTTCCGTGGTCGCCTCGTGCTGGCCAGCAGCATGGTCGTCTACGGCGAGGGCGGCTATCGCTGCCCCGAGCACGGTGACGTCGCGCCTCCCGCCCGAGATCGGGCCGACCTCGTCGCCGGGCGCTTCAACCCGCGTTGCCCGACCTGCCACGGGGACCTGACCGCGATCGCCGTCGCTGAGACCTCAGCTCCGGATCCGCGCAACGTCTACGCGGCCACCAAGCTTCATCAGGAGCATCTCTGCTTCGCCTTCAGCCGCGAGACCGGTGTCCCCGTCACTGCCCTGCGGTATCACAACGTCTACGGACCACGGATGCCGCGGGACACTCCCTACGCCGGGGT
>JBOGYN010000186.1:0-12413 GCA_050696855.1 Solirubrobacteraceae bacterium
GCTGAAGGGGCTCGCCGCCCGCGGCGCGTCCGGCCCGAGGGAGGTCGAACTCGACCGCGCAGGCGCCGCAGCGCAGCATCGCGCCGGTCAGCTCCCCGGACTCGAGCGGCTCGCCGCAGGCCGCGCAGGCGTTAGCGTAGGCCAGCAGCGATCCGTCGACGTCAGCGAGCAGGAGGGGGGTGCCGTCGACTTGCAGCGCCCGCAGGCCGCCGCGCGGAGGTCGCGCGTCGTCGGCCACCGGCATCCACCGCGGCGGCGGCCCGGAGCCGTTCCCAGCCGCCCCGTTCGCCATCGGCAGCTCCGCGCCGAGCGACTCCGAATGGACGACGGGGAGCTCGAAGCCGCCCAGGCCGGCCGCAGCGGACTCTTCGGTGACGCCCTGGACATCCAGCCCGGCGAGGTCGGGGGCGTGCTCGTCCAGCGCCTGCTTGATGGCCAGCTCGAGCGTGGCCCGGGAGGCGGCACAGCCGTTGCAGCTCCCCTCCAGGCGCAGCGTCGCCACTCCGTCGTCGATTCCCACCAGCTCGACGTTGCCTCCGTGGGACTCCATATAAGGCCGCACCGTGTCCAGCGCCTCGATCACCCGTTCCTCGAGGGGTACCGGGTAGAGATCGTGGATCAGGAGCAGGCTGGCCACGGCACCGTCCTGAGCGAGCTCGTCGAGGATCGTGGCCCCCGCGTCGCGGGCGTCATGGATCGTGGCCAGGATCCGCTCCAGGCCATCGCCGTACATCGCGATCACGGTTGCGACCAGCTCCTGGGCGAGCTCTCGGGCCCGCGGGTCCTGGAGCTCGTCGACCTGCGTGGAGAGCTGCTGGATCCGATCCAGCAGCTCCCCGGGATGGACCTCGGTGGCCATCGTCGCCTCCCTGCGCCCGCCTGGCCTAGCTGAGGCCGGTCGGGGTGTGGATCACCTTGCGCACGCGGCCCGCCCCGGTGTACATGTGCACGCCACATGGCAGGCACGGGTCGAAGCTGCGCACAGCGCGCATGATGTCGATGCCCTTGAAGTTCTCCGGGCCGTTCTCCTCGAAGATGGGCGTGTTCTGCACCGCATCCTCGTAGGGGCCGGGCGTCCCGAAGCTGTCTCGTGGGCTGGCGTTCCACGGGGTCGGCGGATAGGGCTGGTAGTTGGCGATCTTGCCCTCGCGGATGACCATGTGGTGGGAGAGCACGCCCCGGGCCGCCTCGTGGAAACCGACGCTGACAGCGTCCTGCGGGACCTTGAACTCCTTCCAGCTCTTGGTCCGCCCGGCGCGGACCTCCTTGAGCGCCCGCTCCAGGCAGTGCAGGCCGACGAGCGCCGAGTAGGCCTGGTGGTAGGAGCGCGCGCGGTCGCGCTCGACCGCGTTGGACTTCTCGGGCACCTTCCACTCGAGCTCCATCTCGGGCATCGAGGCGGACTTGGGGAGCACCATCTGGATCGAGTGTCCGGTCGCCTTGAGGTAGCCGAAGTCGACCAGGCCGGCCTTGGCCGTGCACCACTGACGGGCGAACGGGCCGCCACCGGTGTCGCAGCAGACGTGGGTGTCAGTGCGCGCGTCGTAGATGCGGGGCGACACCACCCAGCTGTACTTGTCGGCCCAGTCACGCTTCTGGGGCTTGGGCAGGGTCTGCTTGTTCCAGGGGTGGTTCTTGTCCACCGGGTTGCCGAGCGGGTCATGGGTGACGAAGGTCGGCTCGTTCTCCCAGCCGTCGAAGTAGGAGCTGCCGAGCAGGATCCGGATCATCAGGTTGATCTCGACCAGATCGGTCGAGATCAGCTCCCCGTTGATCGCCACGCCCGGGGTCACGTAGCGCTTGCGGCCCCAATCGGTCATCGAGCGGTAGTCGTAGTCGACGAAGTCGGGATCGTCGAAGCAGCCCCAGTTGACCAGGTTGGTCTCCCGGTAGCCGACCATGTCGTAGCCCGGCAGCTCGGTGAGGAAGAAGTCATACAGGTCGTCATGCATCGGCACGGTGCGCTTGACGTAGTCCATGTAGCGCATCAGCCGCACGTAGTAGTCGGTCAGCGTCTGGTGGGTGATGTCCGCGCTGACGCCGCCCGGCATGATCGTCGACGGGTGGGTGTGCCGGCCTCCGAACAGGCAGTACATCTCCCGCGTGTACCGGGCCACCTGGAGGGTCTCCAGGTAGAAGCTGCCCGTGAACGGGTTCAGCGCCCGCATGATGTCGGCGATCGTCTTGTAGCCATGGACGTCCCCATGGGGGGAGGACGTGTTCTCGGCCTTGGCCAGCAGGCTCGGGTTGGTGTCCTTGACCATCTGCTCGCAGAAGTCCACGTTGGCCATGCAGTCGTTGAAGATCGCGTGGTCAAACATGAAGTCGGCCGACTCGGCCAGGTTGTAGGCCAGATCGCCCAGGGGCGGGGGCTTGACCGAGTAGGCCATGTTCTGATTCAGGCACGAGGCCGTGCAGTGGTTGTCGCCGCAGATCCCGCAGATCCGGCTGGTGATGAAGTGGGCGTCGCGGGGGTCGATGCCCTTCATGAAGATGTCAAAGCCCCGGAACACCATCGACGTGCTGTAGCACTTGTTCACGCGCTGGTTGGTGAAGTCGATCTCGGTGTGGATGCCGAGGCTTCCGACGATCCGGGTGATCGGATCCCACGACATCTCCTTGACGAGGACCTTCTGGTCGCTGCGGGTTTCTGTGGCCATGTCTTTCAAAGCTCCTTAGCTGGTCTCGGTAGGGGCGGCCCGGCTACCAGCGCTTCTGGTAGCCGCTGGTCAACGCCGGTCCGGGACGTCGCCACTCGGGCTCGACGTCGTACACCTTCTTGACGTTTCGCTCGCGGAAGTACTTGAGGATCGGCCCGTAGCTGAACCGCTCGAGATCGGCCGCGCGCTTGCCCCACTTGTCGGGCTCCATGAACGGCATGTACTTGTCCGGGAAGCCGGGCATCGTGCACGCCATGCAGATCCCGCCGACGTTGGGGCAGCCACCGATTCCGTTCACCCAGCCGCGGATCGGGACGTTGCACTTGACCACCGGGCCCTTGCAGCCGAGCTTGATCAGGCAGCGGTGATCGGAGCCGTACTCGGTGGCGAAGTTGCCCTCCTCAACGAAGCCCGCTCGGTTGCAGCCTTCGCGCACGGTGCGGCCAAACAGCCACTTGGGTCGCAGCTGCTCGTCGAGTTCCGGCGCCGGCGCCATCCCGGCGAGATGGAAGACGAGGTACATCAGAACCTCGGTCATGTTGTCGGGCTGCGCCGGACAGCCGGGGATGCAGACGACGGGCAGATTGGCCTTTGAGCGCCACTTCCAGCCCAGATAGTCGGGCACGCCCATGGCGCCCGTCGGGTTGTTCTTCATCGCCGGGATGCCGCCATAGGTGGCGCAGGTCCCGACCGCGACGACCGCGGCCGCCTTGGGCGCCAGGCGGTCGATCCAGGCGTTGACGGTAATCGGCTGGTCGGTGGCGGGATCGACGCCGAAGCCGGTCCAGTAGCCCTCGCCGTTGATCTGCTCGTTGCCCAGTGAGCCCTCGATCACGAGCACGAACGGATCGAGCTTGCCCTGCTCGGCGTCATACCAGGCCTGGATGTACTCGTCGCCGTTCTCGAAGGCGATGACCTGGTTGTGGATGACGACCCGGGGCATGCCGGGGATGACGCCCTGGATGATGTCCTCGAGGCTGGGATTGGTCGCCGAGGTCATGGCCACGGAGTCGCCCTCGCACGAGAGGCCGACCGTCACCCACAGGACATGCGCGGTGACCGCCTCGGTCGCGGCCTGATTGGGTACGAACTCGGTTGCCATCGCCATTGCTGTCGTCCTTTCTATGGGGTCCCGGTCAACAAATTCGGGGCAGCGGATCTCCGACCAGCTGGTCCATCACCCGGCGTCCGCCGAACGCCGTGTGCACCATCACCATTCCGGGCGGCTCGGTTCGCACCTCACCGATCGCCGCCGCCCCGGCGCAGCCGTCCACGCCCTGCAGCGCGGCGAGCGCGGCATCCGCGGCCTCCGGGGCGACAAACGCCACCAGCCGGCCCTCGTTGGCGACGTACATGGGATCGATGCCCAGCAGTTCGGCCGCGGCGGCGACCACGGGCGAGACCGGAACGTCGCCTTCGCGCACCACCATCGCGACCTTCGACGCGCGGGCGAGCTCGTTGAGCACCGAGGCGACGCCGCCCCGGGTGGCGTCACGCAGGCAGTGCAGGCCGTCGCCGGCCACCTCGAGCAGCGCCTCGACGGCTGGCCACAGCGAGCACGTGTCCGAATCGATCTCGGCGTCGAGGTCGAACTGGTCGCGGGCGAGCATGATCGCGGTGCCGTGCTCCCCGATCGGTCCCGAGACCAGGATCTGATCGCCCGGGCGGATCCCGTCGGTGGCCAGCGTCGCTCGCTCGTCGACGGCGCCCACCCCGGTCGTGCACAGATACATCCCGTCCGCGGCGCCTCGCTCGACCACCTTGGTGTCGCCGCCCACGATCTCCACGTCCGCGGCGTGCGCCGCCGCGGCGATCGCCTGGACCTCGGCGCGCAGGATTTCGGATGACAACCCTTCCTCGAGGATCATCGAGATCGTCAGGCCCAGCGCCCGGGCGCCGGCCATGGCGAGATCGTTGACCGTCCCGTTGACGGCCAGTTCCCCGATCGAGCCCCCCGGGAAGCGCAGCGGCTTGACCACGAAGCTGTCACTGGTCATGACCAGGCGGGTGCCGCCGAGCGCGATCGAGCCGGCGTCGCCCAGCGCGCTCAGCGCCGCGCCTTCGCGCCCGGCTGTGAAGGCCGGCACGAGCAGCCCTTCGATCAGCGTCTGCGTCGCCTTGCCGCCGGCGCCGTGGGCGAGCGTGATCTGCTCATCGCGGAAGCGGGCGCGCTTGGAGCGGGCCGTCTCGATGATCTGCAGCACGCGCTGTTCGCGGCCGGTCGGGGGGGATTTGGCGGCGCTCACACCGCCTCCCGCTCGCGGGCGTAGCGACCGAAGTTGTAGTAAGCGGCGCAGGCACCTTCGGGAGACACCATGCAGGTCCCGATCGCGTGCTCAGGGGTGCAGGCGGTCCCGAACACCTTGCACTCCCAGGGCTTGATCACGCCCTTGAGCACCTCGCCGCACTGGCACGCCTTGGGGTCGGCCACGCGCACCCCCGGGAGCTCGAAGCGCCGTTCGGCGTCGAAGTCCTGGTAGGCGTCAGACAGACGCAGCGCGCTCTGGGAGATGAAGCCGAGCCCGCGCCACTCGAAGTGAGGCCGCAATTCGAACACTTCGGCCATCACCTCCAGCGCCCGCAGGTTGCCCTCCTGCGGCACCACTCGCGTGTACTGGTTCTCAACCTTGCACTCTCCGCCCCGCAGCTGGCGCAGGATCATCAGGATCGACTGCAGGATGTCCAGTGGCTCAAAGCCCGAGATCACCACCGGGCGCCCGTAGTCGGCGGGGATGAACTGAAGCGGTCGGGCTCCGACCACCGTGCAGACGTGACCTGGGCCGATGAACCCGTCGAGGCGCAGATCGGGCGACTCGAGCAGGGCCCGGAGGGGCGGCACGATCGTGACGTGGTTGCAGACGCAGGAGAAGTTGCCAATCCCCTCGGCCTTGGCGCGCTTCAACGTGAGCGCCGTCGAAGGTGCAGTCGTCTCGAAGCCGATCGCAAAGAACACCACCTCGCGATCGGGGTTCTCGCGCGCGATCCGCAGGGCGTCGAGCGGTGAATAAACCATGCGCACATCCGCCCCCTGGGCCTTGGCCTGCAGCAGCGTGTACTCCGAGCCCGGGACGCGCAGCATGTCGCCGAAGCAGGTGAAGATCACCCCCGGTTGATGGGCGACGGCGATCCCGTCGTCGACCCGACCCATCGGGATCACGCACACCGGGCAGCCGGGGCCGTGGACGAGCTCAACGTGCTCGGGCAGGAGGTCGTCGATGCCGTACTTGTAGATCGAGTGGGTGTGGCCGCCGCACACCTCCATGAGCTTGTAGTGGCGGCCCGGCTCGAGTTCGCCCAGGATTTGGGTGGCGAGAGCCCGGCCGAGCTCAGCGTCGCGAAACTCGTCTACGAATTTCACGCCGCCACCCGCGCGATGGCGACCCCAGCGTGGACAAGCACCGTCTCGCCGGCCCCAACTCCGGAGATGAGGTCGGTGGCGACCTCGTGCCTCGCGCCCGCCCCGTCGCGACACTCGGCGAAGGCCTCACCGGCCCGCAGCACCTGCATCGGAATGCCCTCGTCGCTACAGGTGATGCAATGGCCGCCCGCGGTGTCACAGCTCACGGTCGCGGCCGGGGCGCTCACTCGATCACGCTCGCCTTGAGCTCTTCGAGCTCCTGCTCGTAGTCAGCACCCATCCCTTGCAGGATCGAGAGGGTGGCGTGCGCCTCCTCCTCGTCGACCTTGGAGAGGGCGAAGCCGACGTGGATCAGAACCCAGTCTCCGGGGCGGGCCTCGTCACCGTCGACGGCCAGGAGGCTGACGTTGATGTTGCGCCGCACTCCGACAACGTCGACCTTGGCGATCTGGTTGGCCTCGTCGACGATCTCTACGACCTGTCCGGGAATGGCCAGACACATGAGTGCTGTCCTGCTCCTCTCGGGCCTAGCGCAACGCTGTTGAGGATCAAGTGAGTTCGCTCTGCCGCGAGCCGGTATACCACCGTCCGGAGCGACTCCGAACCGGTGCGTAATCCATGTGACGGTAATCACGATTACCGCAGGGTCTGTGGGAGGACGGACCGGTCACCCTGACTTGCGCCGACGCGTAGACTCGAATTTCGCAGGCGCGATTTCACGACTTGGGAGAGACCTCGTGGCGATGGCACGCGCAGGGTTGGGACAGGGACGCTGACGGGCGACCTCCATCGCACCGTCCACCCTCGGTGGGCACCCCGCGAGCCGCCCCAGCGGTCGAGTTCCTTTCACTATCTGCTTGACCTCGACGTTGATCTCGCCGAAGCGCTGGACGGTCGCATGCGCCTGGTGGCGCGGCCGGACGTGACGGCGTTCACGTTTGAGACTGACAGCGGCGAGATCGAGCTGGACCGGCGGTTGGCAACCCTTTCACCCGGCCCAGGGCTGCTGATCCTCGAGGGGGTGCTGGCCGTCAACGTCCGCGTTGGCGACCGGATCGCCGCCGAGCTCCTCGGTCCCGGCGATGTGGTCGAGCCTCCGGCCCGCGCCGTCGAGGAACTGCTGGCGTGCGCCGTCGGGTGGCGGGCGCTGGTGCCGATGCGCTTTGCGGTGCTTGACGCCCCCTTTGCCGAGCGGGTACGACCGTGGCCACAGCTGATGCAGGCGCTGCTGCGCCGCGCCGAGCGGCGGACCCGCAACCTCAACGTCCAGCGGGCGATTACCTGCCAGCCCCGGCTCGACATCCGTCTGGCTCTGCTCCTCTGGCACCTGGCCGCGCGCTGGGGCCGAGTCGAGCCGGGCGGGATCCGCCTCCCGCTGCCCCTCACCCATCAACTCCTCGGCCGCCTGGTCGGAGCCGAGCGACCGTCGGTCTCGCACGCCCTGGCGCGGCTGGCCCAGTCCGAGCTGGTCACCGGGCACGGTGACGAGTGGCATCTGCACGGCCGGATCGAAGAGCAGTTGGCCGGCCTGGTCGAGATCCCGAGCGGTCGGGTGGAGCAACTCGCCGACGTGGCCGCAGGACGGAGCAACTGAGGGGCGCCTCCTGATGCCGACCCGCGTCGTCTTTCGCTGTGGCTTCTGCGCGCAAGCGCCGGACCCGCTGACCCAGCTCGCGCTCGAGCGTCAGCTCCGCGAACTCGCCTTCGGCGAGTACCTCGAGGCCGCCCCGGGGCGCTGGCTGGTGTGGCTGGGCGGGGGGCCGCTCGGACCCCGGCGCTACGCGTGCGCCGAGCATCGTGGCGATCTGACGGCGGACCTGCGCGAGCACTACGGGACGATCGCTCCCAACCCGTGGAGGCGCCCGCCGTACCCGACTTCACGGCGCACGGCCGACACCGAGCGGGCGATCCGCAATGGCGGCTTGTCACCGCTCCCGAAGTGGGGTCTGAGTTGACTGAGGCCGACGCTCTCGCCCAGCCCGTCTATGCCCAGAACGGCTACAAGGCGTTCGGCGAGTTCACTTGCGAGGACGTGCGCCTGCGCGGCGCCGAGCTGACCGCCGCGACCGGCTGGGGGCCAACCGCCCGAGTCGCCTCCGTGGCCCGGGCCTGGTCAGAGCTCGCGCGAGTCATGACCGCTGCGGGAGCGCAGCGGGTCGCCGACCTGGGGCCGGTGGAGGCGGAGCGGTTTGCGCGCCGGCTGTGGGTGCTGCCGCCGGGTGGAAGCCTGCTGTAGGCAGGGCGTCGGAAAGGACCACCTCGGTGGCCGGAACCGGCCGGCCGATCACGTAGCCCTGGGCCACATCGCAGCCGAGCTCGAAGAGCAGCTCCAGGGTGGCGGTGTCCTCAACGCCCTCGGCGACGATCTGGAGGCCGAGGGCGTGGCCGAGCTCGATCGTCGCGCGGACGAGCTCGGAGTTGCGCGAGCGCCGACCCCGGGCCAGGGGTCGGATGAAACGCCGATCGAGCTTGAGCTCGCCGACGGCCAGATCGTTGAGATAGGCCAGCGAGGTGAAGCCGGCTCCGAAATCGTCGATCGAAACCTGGACTCCGAGCTCGCGCAAGCGGGCGACGGCGTGCTTGGTCCGCGCGAACTCCTCGATGATGCTCGTCTCGGTGATCTCGAGCACGAGCGCTGAGGCCGGGACAGCGTGGCGCGTGAGCAGCTCGGCCACCGTGTCCGGGAAGCCCGGATCAACCAGATCCCCCGCGCTGATGTTGACCGAGACGCGCACCGGGCTACGGTCGGCCCGCCAGCGCGAGCACTGGCCCAGCGCGGAGTCCAGCACCCACCGGGTGAGCTGGGGCATCAGGCACGCCTGCTCGGCCAGAGGCAGGAAGGTGAGGGGCCCGATCAGGCCATGCTCGGGGTGCGGCCAGCGGACCAGGGCCTCGACGGTGGCGACTCGACGCCGGGCCAGCTCGAGCTGGGGCTGGTAGTGCAGCACGAGCTCGCCGGCCCCGATCGCCGCGCTGAGCTCGTCGGCGAGGCGCAGCTTGTCGCCGCCGCGATCCAGCGCGCGGTCATAGCGGGAGATCGGAATCCCGCTCAGCTTGGCGCGGTACATGGCCGCGTCGGCACAGGCCATCAGGGCGTCCGGGTCACCGGCGTCCTTGGGGGCGAGGGCGATCCCGATGCTGGCCCCGATCTCAGCCTGGACCGCGTCGAGAGCGAAAGGCCGCATCAGGCTGGCGCTGAGGTCGCGGGCGATGGCCAGGGCGTCGTCTGACCCGGCACCGATGACCAGGGCCGCGAACTCGTCCCCGCCAACGCGAGCCAGCAGGTCACCGGGGCGTAGCGAGGCCTGGAGGCGCCGGCCCACGCGCCCCAGGACCTCGTCGCCGACGGGATGACCGAAGGAGTCGTTGATGCGTTTGAAGCCGTTGAGGTCGATGAACAAGAAGGCGAAGGCGGGCCGGTCCTCTGCCGGCTCGGCGAACAGGGCGTCCAGCGCCACGAACAGGCGGCGGCGGTTGGCCAGCCCGGTGAGGTGATCGGTGACCGCCTGGCGATGGCGGCGCCGTGTCTGGGCGCGCAGCTCGCGGACCGAGAGCCAGGTGCGAAGCACCACCAGGACCAGGGTCACGGTGGCCAGCCCGGTGGCGACCCGGGAGATCGGCTGCAGCGAGCTGAGAAACAGCACCACCAGGCCTGCGCCGGCCGCCAGTCCCGGGAGCACGAAGCCTGGTGGCTTCCGCGGGGCCAGCGGGTCGGCCACCCCGGGGCGCATCCACATGGCCAGCGACAGCGCCAACGAGGAGGTCGGCCACGCGACGGCGTTGGCGAACGTGCCCAGGTGGCTGCCGCCGATCGATTGATGCAGAAGGTTTGAGGTGTCGCCGAAGACGTTGATCGCGAAGCCGGCTGCCAACAGCATCCAGGGGGCCTTGCGACGTCCCGACATCACTGCGCTGCCACCGGCCACCAGGAGCAGCAAAAACACGTCGCCGACCGGATAGGCCAGGTTGACCGCGACGGCGAGTCCAGACTCGCGCGCGGTCTCGACGATCGTCGAGAAGGCGAAGGCGGACAGGACGGCGGCGGCGCCCAGGCCGGCCACGGCTCCGTCGAGCCAGCTGGGTGAGCTCAAGCGCCGGGTCTCGCCGCGGATGAACAGCACCGTCGCGACGTAGGAGAGCGGGAAGAAGGCGAGGTAAAAGCCATCGGCCAGGGACGGGGACGGCGGCTGGGCGCCCCCCAGCGACTCGATCGTCAGCACCAGGTCACCGGCGCCCCAGGCGGCCAGGGCCAGTCCGAGCGCGAGCGGGGCGGCCGCAATCCGGCCGTGGCGCAGACCGGCCGCCACGCACAGAGCGGCGGCCAGCAGCTCAAAGGCATCAACGCCCCAGCCGTCGATCACGGTCAGCTCGTGGCCGGCGGGCCGGACCGCAACGAAGGCGATGTAGGCGAGCAGGACAACGGCCAGCACCGCATATGCGGATCGGGCGCCCCGGTGCCGCACGGCGTACCGCGCCGAACGCGATTGGTCGGAAACGTTCGCGGCCGAGGCGGACATGTCCTTCCGTCATCGGCCGGGCGGCGTCGCTACTGAAGTTTTTGCCGCCTAACCCCTAAGACCGGTGAGGGATCGTTAACCCACGATCCGAAATACGCCCCGCATGAACGGATGAATCCGGCAGAAGAACGTGTAGGTCCCGGGCTTCAGCGTGGTCGGAGTGCTCCATTTCAACTGCCCGTTAGCCGGCGTTCCCAAGCCGAGTTGGCCCGAGTCGTAGTTGCCCGGCCCGTTGGCGAGCGGGTAGGAGATCCCGGTGTCGAGCCCGCATGGGTTCTGGCAGGCGGTGACGGTGTGGAAGACCGAATGCATGTAGGCCGTAGTGGGATTGAGCGGATTCCCGGGCGCGAGCGGGCTGGCGTCGTAGTTGACGAAGGTCAGCTGCTGACCCTGCCGTATGGTCGGGGTGCAGGCGTTGCCGCCGGTGGCCGTGAAATCACCCGGGTTGAACTGGAAGCTCGAGATCGAGACCTGGCTGCGGCGACAGTCGGGGAACTTCTGCGGGCTGTAGGACAACGTGACCGACCCGCCGTGGTTGTTGTCCTCGGCCAGGTGGCCGTGGGTCACGTGGCCGGTCTGGTCGAGCTTGTGGGTGAACGGGTCGATCCCCCCCTGCTGGTTCCAGGCTTCCCAGACCACCATGATCCCCATCGACTCATACCAGGCCGCGTGCCGCGTCTCGTACGTGGCGCTGACCCGCAGCGTGTCGCCGGCCTTGACCTGGGGTCGCCAGTCGGCCGCCGTTGCCCCCATCGCCATGTCCCAGGAGATCGGACCGCGCTTGTCCCAGTAGTGGGCTCGGGAGCGGAACAGGCGGACCGAATTGGGCACCGTCCCGGCGAGCGCGCCGCCGGTCGGGGTGGCGCCGGGGCGGATCAGATCAAGATCGTCGTAGAGACCGCCGGGGTGAACGTGCCCGGCGGTTCCGACCAGCGTCCCCGGATGATCGATCGTGAACTTGTTCAGCGGCGTGCCGCCCCCGTACGGGTTCTTGGCCATGTCCGGAAAGGTGTACTTGCCGTTGACGCCGCTGTGATGGTGGACGTCAAACACCGGATAGATGTGGTGACTCATGACGTCCATCCAGATCGGGTGCACCGGGGTGATGCTCTGGGCGGCCGGAGCGCTGGCGGGAACGAAGTCGATCGCGTAGTTGATGTAGACCTCGGTCGCCTTGTCGGTCAGATTATGGATCATGTAGTTGAGGACCCACAGGTCGTGCGCGCCGACCGGATAGCCGTAGCCGCGCGGGAACTCGTAGACCGTCTTCTCTTCGCCCGAGGCCATGAACGGATAGATCCCGCCATAGCCGTTGCCTTCGCCCGCGCCCGCGGCCCCGTTGGAGAGCCAGACGCCGTGATGGAGGTGGATCACGTCCACGCGAGGCACCTTGCCGCAGCACTTGTCGCCCGGCAGCGCGTAGCGCAGGTTGGGCACCATCCGCACCATGTAGCCGTCCTGATCGGGCTTGGGTACGTGGTTGGCGTCGAGCAGGATCAGGTTCGCACCGGGCTTGACCAGATACGGGCCGGCGTTGAACCGCAGGTGCTCCATGCCCGGGTAGGCAGTGCTGTGCGCCAGTGCCGAGCTGGCGAACCAGGCGCAGGCCAGGCAGGCCAGCGACATCCCAAGGACGATCTTCTTCACGTCTGCACGCTCCTCAGAGCGCCTCCCCGGACCATTGAAGCATGGCCACGCGAGCGCCTCCGCCGACCATTGAAGCACGGGCGTGCGTCGACGTTGACGCGGCGGACGCCGCGCCGGTGCTCTGTGCGGGTGCTACCAGGCCTGCGGGCCGCCGCAGTGCGGGCAGTCGACCGAAGTCGACACCTGGGCCTCGAACACGAAGCCGCAGCCGCAGCTGTACACGGCCTGATC